>CAYOAJ010000209.1:0-3362 GCA_964401895.1 uncultured Herbinix sp. | reverse complement strand
TCGAAAGCTTACCTTATTCCTTATGGTTCTAGAATAAAAGTAAAGGAAGCGGATATAGTTGAAGCTGGAGATGAATTAACAGAAGGTAGCGTAAATCCTCATGATATCTTGAAGATAAAAGGTGTTCGTGCAGTACAAGATTATATGCTTCAAGAAGTACAGAGGGTATACCGTCTTCAAGGTGTTGAGATTAACGATAAACATATTGAGGTTATTGTTCGTCAGATGCTGAAGAAGGTTATTATTGAAGATAATGGAGATACGAACTTTCTACCAGGTGCTTTAGTTGATATAATTGAATATATTGATACAAATGAAGAAATGGAAGAACAAGGACTAGAGCCTGCAGTAGGTGAGCAGACTATATTAGGGATTACAAAAGCTTCCCTAGCAACAAATTCCTTCCTTTCTGCAGCTTCATTCCAAGAAACCACAAAGGTTCTTACAGAGGCGGCTATGAAGGGTAAAGAAGATCCTTTAATTGGCCTTAAGGAGAACGTAATTCTTGGTAAACTAATTCCTGCTGGTACAGGTATGAAGAGATATAGTTCAGTAAAGTTAAGTACCGACCAAGAGGAAGAGTTTGAACTAGAAGTTGAAGGGGAATACACAGATGGATTTGAGACATTTGCTAACCCAGAAAGTAATTACCAAGAAGAATATAATTAGAGATAGATAAGACAATCCCCTGTTCGGAAAAAGAATAGGGGATTGATTTTAAGTAAAAAATTAGTTAATATATATATAAAGTGTTTTAAATAATGGTAAGGGGAAACAATATGGACTATATGAAAAGATATGAGGATTGGTTGTCTAATCCATACTTTGATGAGAAAAGTAAACAAGAATTAGAAGCTATTCGAGGAAATGATAAAGAAATAAAAGAAAGGTTTTTTAAGGAATTAGAATTTGGAACTGGAGGGCTTAGGGGCATTTTAGGTGCTGGAATAAACCGCGTGAATATATATACTATAAGGAGAGCTACCCAGGGTCTTGCAAATTATATCTTAAGGAAAGGTGGAGCTGATAAAGGAGTAGCGATTGCATATGATTCAAGAAGAATGTCCCCAGAGTTTGCTATGGAGAGTGCACTTTGCCTTGCGGCTAATGGTATAAAGGCATATTTATTTGAATCATTAAGACCTACACCAGAGCTGTCTTTTGCTTTAAGAGAACTGAGCTGTATTTCAGGAATTGTTATTACAGCAAGTCATAACCCACCAGAATATAATGGTTACAAAGTTTATTGGGAAGATGGAGGACAGATTACTTGGCCCATGGATGAAGATATAATCAATGAGGTCAATGGAATAAAAGATTTTTCTAAGGTTAGGACTATGGATCGTAATGAGGCTTTAGACCAGGGCTTATTAATTATGATAGGTGAAGGGATAGACAATAGATACATAGAGGAACTTAAGAAACTGGTGATAAACCCTATAAGTCAAGAGGGTAAGAAGCTTAAGATTGTTTATACTCCTTTACACGGAGCTGGTAATGGTCCTGCCCGTAGAATACTTAAGGAAATAGGCTTTGAAAATGTTTATGTGGTACCAGAACAAGAACTTCCTGATACGGAGTTCTATACTGTTGGTTACCCTAATCCAGAAGATCCCAAAGTTTTTGCCTTGGGGAAAGAGTTAGCAGAAGAGTTAGGGGCAGATATTATTATGGCAACTGATCCTGATGCAGACCGTCTTGGAGTCCAAGTAAGGGATTTAAAAGGTGAATTTGTTAATCTTAATGGTAATATGATTGGTGCTATCCTAGCAGAATACATTTTGTCTCAGTTAGATAAAAGGGATATGATGCCTGAAAATCCAGCATTAATAAAAACAATTGTAACAGGAAATCTTAGTAATGAGATTGCAAGGTATTATAATGTAAAGCTTATTGAGGTCTTAACTGGATTTAAATATATTGGAGAACAGATTAAGATATTTGAAGAGACAGACTCTAATAACTTTGTTTTTGGTTTTGAAGAAAGTTATGGTTATCTTGTTGGAACCCATTCTAGGGATAAAGATGCAATAGTATCTGTAATGACCTTATGTGAAGCAGCAGCCTATTATAAAAGTCAAGGTATAACTTTATATCAGCAATTAGGCAGGATATATGAGAAATACGGATTTTTTAAAGAGGAAACCAAAGCTGTAACATTAAAGGGAATAGAAGGTATGAAGCGAATCCAATTAATAATGAGTGGCTTTAGAGAAAATCCGCCAAAGACTATTGGAAGTTACCAAGTGATAAACATTAGAGATTATAAAGCTGAGACAATTACTAATTTGAAGTCTAATAAGGTAACATCAACAGGGCTTCCAAAGTCTGATGTTATATATTTTGACTTAGAGGATAATGCTTGGTGTGCAATTCGTCCTTCTGGTACTGAACCAAAGATTAAGTTTTATTTTGGAGTAAGGGGCCATAGCATGGAAGATTCTAGGGAAAGAATAAAGGAATTAAGAGAAGATGAGATGTTTAAATTCTAGATATATTATGAATTTATTTGGAAGTGGAAGGTGACTATATGATAAATATATTATGTTATGGTGATTCAAATACCTATGGTTTTATTCCTGCTGGTGGGAGATATAAGGAAGACCAGCGATGGACTAGGCTTTTGCAGAGGTATCTAGGGGAATCTTATTATGTAATAGAAGAGGGGTTCAATGGACGAACAACAGTCTTTGAAGACCCTGATATTAAATATAGTAAGGGGATTGATTATCTAGAAATGTGCATATCATCCCATGAACCCTTAGATTTAGTAGTGATAATGCTTGGAACCAATGATGCTAAGGTAGCTGTTTTTAATGCAGGTCCTTGTGAGATAGCACAAGGAATAGAAAGTATAATTAAGCTATTGAAAGACCCTAATATATATAATGGTGATATTCTAATAGTTTCTCCAATTCATATAAGGGACAGTATATTAGAATCAGAGTATGTCGAGTCCTTTGGAGGACTTGAGGGAGCCAAGATATCTAGAGCCTTAGCTCCAGAGTTAAAAAGGCTTGCTAAAGAATACAAATGCTATTTCTTAGACGCAGCAGACTATGCTAGGGCGGATGATAGGGATGCTATTCATCTAGATGAAGTTGGTCATAAATCTTTGGCTTATGCATTGGCTGAAAAGATAAAAAGTATATATACCTAAATGGGACAAGGGACCCGTCCCTCTGTCCCACTAAAAAAAGGATTGTTTCAAAGAGGAAACAATCCCTTTTTTGATGTGTGCCAGGCATGGCACTAGTCTTACTGGTGAAAGTCCAGTCACGGGTATTTACCACCAAGTGTAGTGAACCACAAGTTGGCTAGAGAGAAAATTATTTTTAAAGGTAAATATGACAAAAACAAAA
>CAYOAJ010000208.1:0-3370 GCA_964401895.1 uncultured Herbinix sp. | reverse complement strand
ATGATGATGACGATGACAATGATGATGACAATGATGATGACAGAAAGAAATCATCCAGTAAGAATCAGAATACTGTATCAATGCTTTCAGCAGCAGATGCAAGAAAGAAAGTTATCCAAAAGTTCGACGGTGGCATTATTCAGAAGATAGAATACAATTATGATGATAAAAACCCATTATATAAAGGGGAAGCCCTAAAAGCTGGATACGAGGTTGATTTTGAACTAAGTGCCAAAACAGAAAAATTTGAAAAATGGGATGTAGATAAAGATGATGAATGGGATGAATTCTCCCCTGCACTCCCTAATATGATCACAATGGACCAGGCAGCAGATTCAATTATAAGCAAGTCAGGAAAACCAAACACCTTCGTACAGAAAATAGAATTCGACTGGGACGACTCAGAACCAATGTACAAAGGAGAAGCATTTAACAAAGGATATAAATACACCTTCGAGATAAATGCTTATAACGGTTCATTCATGAAATGGGATATCGACAAGGATGACGATGATTGGGAAGAAGAATACTACAATGTAAAATAAAGACTTGATTATCTACAGGTTTATGTTAGAATAGATACAGAACATATGTTTGGAACCTGTCCCAAAGTGCAACGATAATCTTAATAGTGGCAAAAAGTGAAACGATAAGTGCAACGATAAAATAGTTGTTGCATTTATCGTTTTGTTATGCTATAATTTCCCTAATGAGAAATGGAGGTATATTATGGGTAATAGTGTAGTTTGTGAAAATAATAAGCAAGCATCTCAGAATTTAACTTTTAATATACTTGAAGAAAAACTTCAGGAGGAAGTTGGCATTGAAGCAGTTGATTTGGATATTTTAAAGATTCTAAATCTATGTGACAAAGATGGCCATTTCAATATCGCTGGACAATTACTAGCTGATGAGAATCATATGAAATCATCTGCAATTAATATTGTAAGGTTTGGCGATAATACTAAACAAATATTATATAAGGAGACTATAAGTAACAAATCTATACTTTTTCATTATGATAGGGCAATTGAGATTTTTGAACAATACTATCAATATGAAGAAATTAATGGAGATGGGAGTGAGATAAAAGAGCTAATTCCAAAGCAAGCATTTAAAGAAGTACTTGCAAATGCTATTGTTCACAGAGACTGGGAGATAGATGCCCATATACATATCCTTATGTATAAAGATAAAATTGAAATTAATTCACCTGGAGGATTAGTAGGAAGTATTTCAGAGGAGGAGTATTTATATAGGGATCTTTCAGTATTAAGAAATCCTACTATAGTAAATGTTTTTAGGAGTCTTAATATAATTAGTAATACAGGGACAGGAATTGCAAGAATAAATCTTAAATATAAAGATAGTTATTCAAAGCCTAATTACGATTTTGGCCAGAATAACGTAAACATAATGTTGCCAGTATTAGAAGCTGATCTAAACTATCTATCTGAGCCAGAAAGCAAAATTTATTTTATTTTAAAGGAAGAATTAGAATTATCACGTTTGCAGATAGATGAAAAGACTGGATTTAATAAATATAAAACTATAAGAACATTAAATAAGCTTGTTGATAAGGGAACTATTAGAAAAAGGGGAGATGGTCCTGGGACAACTTATAGGCTTAAATAGTTATATTCTTATGTGAAATGAATTAAGGGGGAGTAGTATACATGTCTGAGATTAATAAAAGCCTAAATCTAAAAACAATCGCATATATTCATACTGATTTTAAAAGTAAATTCGGAATTCCACGTCAAAGCGGATTAGTGGATTCTCTTAAAGGAACTATAATATTTGAGCCAGAATACCGTGATTATAATGCCTTAAGAGGACTTGAGGAGTTTTCACATATTTGGATTATCTGGGAGTTTTCCGAAAATGTAAGTAATAAATCCTCTCCCACAGTGAGATCACCACGTTTTGGGGACAATAAGAAAATGGGGGTATTTGCAACACGGTCACCCTATCGGCCAAATCCTATCGGCATATCCTGCGTTAAGCTTGACTGTATTAAATTGCATCCGAAAAGGGGCTATATAATACAAGTTCTAGGGGCTGACTTGATGGATAAGACCCCAATTTACGATATTAAGCCCTATATTCCTTACACGGACAGTCATCCAGATGCATTTGGAGGATATGCAGAGACTCACAAGAGGGAACAATTGAAAGTTGAATTCCCTAAAAAGTGGCTTAATATAATTCCCAAGGAAAGTCGTGATCCATTAATTGGTGTGCTTGCCCAAGATCCAAGACTGGGATATAAGGAAGATCCTCAAAGAGTTTATGGATTTGTATTCTCAAATTATGATGTTCGTTTTACAGTGGCAGAAGATGTAGTAGAGGTGCAAGAGATAGTGAAACTTTAGGAGGACAGGGGGCCAGTTCCACGGCCTCCTATCCCAATACGGTATTGGCTTGGGGTTACATTCATAGCCTTCTTATACACTTTAGTAAAATAATTAGCAGAGGAGTAGCCACATCGCTTTGCAATTTCTTTAATAGTAAGGTCTGTGTTTAGTAATAGGTGGATGCCATGTTCTATTCTTAGTTGTGTAATAAATTCAATAGGGGTAAGCCCTTGTTCTTTTAGAAAAAGTCTGGAGAGATGGGGATAGGAGATTTCTATTTCATTACACATATCATTAAGATTAACCTGTTTTGTGTAGTTTTTTCTCATCCAGTCAATAGCTAAAGCAACATGGGGGCTTGCTTTTTTAGATGAAAATTCTAGGTTTTCAAGTAAGGCAATGAGAAAACGATAAAGCCACTCGCTGCCTTTATAACGACCTAGTTCTTTTTTGTTTTGAAGAGAAGAATATAAATTATAAAACAAACTAACAGGAGAACTATCCATTTCTAAATCCATAACAGATCCATTTATATCATGAATACGATTAAAAAAAGGTTTTACCGCAGGACCTGAAAAATGTATATAAAAAAGTTTCCATCTATTATTAGCATCACCCTCTGATTCTTCTGAATCCGCAAGATAATATTGGCTATCCTCAGGAAAAGATATAAAGAAAGCCTTTCCCTTAGTCAATCTATGTTCTACATCTCCTTTCTTATAAATTCCACACCCATCCAAGGTATATTGAAAAAGATAACCATGATAATCCCTTGTCATATTATTATGATAATAACTTCTATCCTTTCTAAGCTCAACTCCCAAATCATTTATGCATAAAGACTCTTCCGAAATATAATCATTATTAAAAAAACCGTAATTACCCAGCTCCCAAAACATCAAAAAATTACCCCTTCCATCATATAATTACCCTTGTATACACATAATATCAATAATATAATAACACATAATGGGACAAGGGGCCTGTCCCCCTGTCCCAACAAAAAACTACTA
>CAYOAJ010000207.1:1674-3385 GCA_964401895.1 uncultured Herbinix sp. | reverse complement strand
ACGTCTGATGAGCGTTATTATCAAAAAGGGAAAATAGTTAGGCTTCGTTCTTCAGCTACCATAAAGGATATTATAACGGATAAGGATAAAAAATATAGTATAAGGTTTTATAATTATTTGGTATATGATGAAAGGCCAGAGAAAGTGGGAATTAGAGAGCTTACGATTTATTCAGAAGATGGTAGGGTACTTAAGATTGGAAAGTATTTTGGATAGACGGTGGGGATTAGTCCTTTAAAAGAAATAGGGAGATAAATACAAGGAGAAAAATTATGTTAAGAATCAAGAAGTTAAGAACACTCATCTTAGGAATAATTGTACTAGTTTTAGTGCTAGGTCTAACTTCATGTGGCACTAGAAGCACATCTATGGAAGAAGACGATAAGTATTCATCCACTATATTTCTAGAGGATACTGATGCAGTTACTGATGCAGTTGCAAACAAAGAGGAAGTTGAAACAGAAGAAGAAAAAGTTAAAGCAGAAGAAAAGGTTGAGGCAGAAGAAAAGGTTAAAACAGAAGAAAAGGTTGAAGTAGAAGAAAAAGTTGAAGCAGAAGAAAAGGCTGAAACAGAAGAAGATTGGGAAGGAGTTAGCTGGAGACTCGAAGATTGGCCAGATATGCCGGATACAGACGGGGATGCACTTCCAGATAGAGTCGAAAAGGAAATTGGAACTGATCCCAATAATCCTGATACAGATGGGGATGGTTTGATAGATGGCTATGAGTTTTTCATTACAAAGACAGATCCACTTAAAAAAGATAGCAATAATAATGGAATAAATGATGGAGATGAAGATTTTGATGGGGATGGATTAACAAATTACGAGGAATATATTTATAAAACAAATCCATTTCTTAAAGATACTGACGAAGATGATTTGAGCGACGGAGATGAAGTTAACAAATACGGAACTGATCCCCTTGTTGCCGATACTGATTGTGACGGGCTCAATGACTATGATGAATTTGTTCTAGGCACGGATCCTTTAAATCCTGATACATATAATGATGGGATTAAAGATGGAGACAGAAGATTTCAGCAAACAACAACTTATAAAGCACGAAATGATAAGAGTCTAGTAAGAGAGGTAAATGTTTCATTTAAAGGCACTGGTAATATTAATAGGAATACAACAATTAATAATGTTATGGGTATAGATGTTGTTTCTTCAAAAGTTGTAGGGCTGGTAGGTGAGCCGTTTAATATTGATTCAAGCTCAACATTTGATAAGGCCGCAATAACATTTAGAATTGACCAGTCGAAACTTGGGGACACAGAATTTAGTGATCTTGTTTTTTTATGGTATGATGCGGAGGATATTTTTTACTATATAGTGGAAACATCATATGATTATGAAAACAGTACAGTAAGCTTGGAAACCACAGAATTAGGTTGCTTTTTGCTAGTAGATGTAAATACATGGTTAGATGCCTGGAGGTAGAGATGGATAAGAAGAAATCAATTGTAATACTAATAGCAGCATCCCTGCTTATTTCAACTTTTGCATTAATATTGATAAATTCAGAGAGGTCTGGAAATGCTGATGGATTGGATACATATGACGAAGAAATAATTTTAATTAATAAAACTTTCCCTGTTGAAGTTGCAATCTATGGTGAAGATATAAAGTTTAGACCAGAATTTCAATATAGAAAGATTGAAAAAATTGATGATTCTTTATTAAATTATGATAGAAATAAATATGAA
>CAYOAJ010000207.1:0-1664 GCA_964401895.1 uncultured Herbinix sp. | reverse complement strand
CGATTATCAATTGTTATAAGTGATTTTAACTCTTCGCTTAATCTTACTGATGAAGAGTGTAAGGTTATTACACAAGGGATTGATGATAATCTTATTGATTTCTATTATTTAGGGACAAAAGACATAAATAAATTAATGGAGCATGATATTATAGACTACCCTTTGAAAGATGGTGATTTATCGATTTGTTTAGCTCTTTATCATGGTATTCAATCTCGTTTTAACGGTATATGGTCAGAGCGTAGTGTGAAAGAGATAGTTGCTAATGATGAGGCACTTGGTTTTGCAATTGTTGCCCAAATAGCTCGTTGCATTAGATCCAATAATTAAATTAGAAATAGTTAAGTTGAAATTAATAGCCTTGTGTATGATTTATAGGAATCATATACAAGGCTTATTTAATGATATTCAACAAAAGGTTATTGACTATCGATAAATAATATGCTAAATTTGAAGAAATAAGATTAGTTAGGAGTGTTTTTATGAAAGTAAGTTCTACAACTTTTTTAAAGATAGAACTTATTATAATTGCTTTGCCCGTACTTGCTATATGCATTTATGGACTAGCTTGGCTAGTGAAGAACCTTGTAAGTTCGGATTATAGTTCTATACTATATCCTATAATAATTGCCTTGTATATGACAACAGTTCCTTTTTTCATATCATTATTTCAGGCTTTTAAACTACTAGATTATATAGATAAGAAGCAATCATTTTCAGAATTATCTGTTAAATCACTTAAGATAATTAAGCTTTGTGCCTCATCTATAAGTATCATATATCTGCTAATGATTCCATTTTCTTATCTATTGGCAGAAAAGGACGATGCACCGGGAATTATTATAATAGCTGGGGCCTTTGTCTTTGGTTCCTTAGTGGTTGCAGCCTTTGTAGCAGTCCTTCAGAAACTTTTAATAGAAGTAATTGATATAAAGACCAATAATGAAAAGCAAACAGATTAATAAAAATTAATGTATTAGGGGGGATCTTATGTATGATCTTATAATAATAGGGGCAGGACCTGCAGGGTCAAATCTTGCTAGATTATTAAATAATAGATATAAGGTTTTATTAATAGATAAAAGAGATATGGAGAATGAAAATTCTAAAAACAAGAAAATTAAGTCTTGCGGAGGCCTACTTGCTCCTGATGCACAAAAAATGATTGCACAATTAGGCCTTGCCTTACCAAAGGATATCTTAGTCAACCCTCAGATATTTGCAGTAAGAACCATAGATATGACAAACAATATAGAAAGACTTTATCAGAGGTTTTATCTAAACTTTGATAGGGATAAATTTGATAAATGGCTTATTTCATTAGTCCCAGATAGGGTAGAGAAAAGTTTTAATAGCTTATTTAAAGACTATAAGAAGATAGAAGAGGGTTACCAGGTTAGATATATTCATAAGGGGCAAGAAAGGATTGCTAGGACTAAAGCTTTAGTTGCCGCTGATGGTGGCCATTCTCATATAAGAGGTCTAATGAGTAAAGCTAAGGATATAAGCATGCCTAAGGAGTATATATCCATTCAGCAGTGGTTTAAATGTTCGGAGCCTATTCCTTACTATATGGCGATTTTCGATGAAAAGATAACAGACTTTTATTCTTGGATAATCCCAAAGGATAATTATATCTTACTAGGGTCTGCCTTAAAGCCTAA
>CAYOAJ010000206.1:0-3392 GCA_964401895.1 uncultured Herbinix sp. | reverse complement strand
ATATTATTATGGGAAGATAGGTTTTGTTCTTGTGCTAGGTAACCAAAAGAAGCCCCCCTTTTGAAGATGACTTCCCCTTCATCAGCTGATAATTCCCCAGCAATTATTTTAAGTAAAGTTGATTTACCTGCCCCGTTGGCCCCGACAATAGCAAGTTTATCCTTATCATTTATATGAAAGGAGACCTTGTCCAAAATCAAATCCACACCAAAGGACATTTCTATGTTTTGACATCTTAATATCATATGTGATCATTCCTTATATTTATCTCTAGTCTGTTAATTCTATCACAGGCTAGGAAGCAAGTAAAGTAGTCCTATTTCATTTATGATTGACTTATTATTAACAATTCATTATAATAAAGATAGGAATTTCCAGTTGAGGAGGACAAACCTTGAATAAAAAAAAGATATCGAAAGCGGTTATAAACAGACTACCTAGATATTATAGGTATTTAGGTAATTTGCTAGAAATGGGTGTAGTTAGAATCTCATCAAAAGAATTAAGTGAGAAGATGGGAGTCACAGCATCTCAGATAAGACAAGACTTAAATAACTTTGGAGGATTTGGACAGCAGGGCTATGGATACAATGTAGAAAACCTTTATGCTGAAATAAGTAAGATACTAGGATTAGATAAAAAATATAATGTAATAATTGTAGGTGCTGGTAATTTGGGTCAAGCTCTTGCTAACTATGTAGATTTTGAACGTAGAGGTTTTTATATTAAATCAATATTTGATCTTAATCCTAAACTAATAGGAGAATCAGTTAGAGGTGTTGAGATAAGAGATATAGAAAAACTAGAAGAATTTGTAAGGTCTAATGATATAGACATAGCGGCACTTACATTACCTAAGGCGGCAGCACCAAAGGTTGCTAGTAAGCTTGTTTCATTAGGAATAGAAGGTATATGGAACTTTGCACCTGTAGATTTAAACCTTCCTAAAAATGTTGTGGTGGAGCACGTACATTTGGCTGAAAGTCTTATGAAGTTATCTTATAGGATATCATCTAATAAAGACCTTTGATTAATTAAGAAAGGAGGTCTTAATAGATGGCTAATTTAAAGAAAAATAGAAAGTTTTCTGAGGTTGTTAAGAATAAAAAGATACCAATACTCACTCTAGATAGTCGATGGCATGAGATTTTTCCTGAACATGAGAAGACAAGGCTAATTCGTAATTTAGAGGCTTCTATTAATGAGTTATTAAAGAAACAAGGAAAATTAGTTAATGATATTAAAGACATGAAGAAGCTTAAGAAGAAATTAATTAATGATATTGTAGACAATATGGAAACAAGTAATAATTTAGCAGAAAGAGCAAGGCAAAAACGGCTTATTAAAAACAAAGATTACATAGTGGAATTAAATGATAAAATAAAGGAAGATATGGATGCACTTTCACAAGTGCCCTACCAAATTAGAGAAGAAAATGAAAAACTCATGGTAGAAAGTGTAAAAGTGTGTTATAATAAATTGGCTAAAAACAGTTCTGATATCTCTCAGCTATCAGATTTGATATTAAAACTTCAGCAAGAGATTGATGAAGGCCTTAAAAAGAAGGAAGGCCTTGAAGTTGAAAATGACTTAATTTATTCATATATGCATGATATGCTAGGTGCAGATGCAATGGAACAATTAGATTAAAATTTAAGTGGAGTAGAGATGATAAGCGGGATTGGAATTGATCTTATAGAAATAGATAGGGTTTTAAAGGCTTGTGAAAAAGAAAGTTTTTTAACAAGGATTTATACAGAAAAAGAGATGGAGCTTATTAAAGCTGATAGAGTGAAAGCGGCTGGTAATTTTGCAGTTAAAGAGGCAGTTGCCAAGGTTTTTGCTAGTGGTTTTCGTGCCTTTAGACCTATAGATATTGAAGTACTACGAGATGATTTAGGGAGACCATATGTTAATCTTCATGGTAAAGCAAAAGCTTTAGCAAAAGAGCAAGGAATTGTTAGAATTCATGTGTCCATTTCCTATAGTAAGGATTACTCCAATGCTTTTGCAGTGGGAGAGAAGGGGATATAATGAAATACGCATTAGATTCTAATTCTATGAGTAAAATAGACAACTATACTATTGAGGAATTAAAGATTCCTGCCATGGTTTTGATGGAAAGAGCAGCATTAGAAGTAAGCTTACTTATGAAAAAGTATATAAAAAAATCTGATCATATTTTGGTATTGTGTGGCCCAGGTAACAATGGGGGAGATGGGATTGCAGTTGGTAGGATCTTACATTTACAAGGCTATCAGGTTTCGATTTTTTTGCTTTCTAATAGAGAAAAGGCCAGCTCAGGGCTTAAGGAACAGTTAGAAATTGCCGAAAGACTAGGTATGACTATAGAAAACACTTATAAATCTAGTAAATATAATATAATAATAGATGCATTATTTGGTGTTGGACTTACTAGGGACATTACAGGAGATTATGACAAGCTTATTAAACAAGTTAATAGTGATAATAATATGGTGTTTTCAGTAGACATTCCATCAGGAATATCTGCAGATAATGGTAAGGTAATGAATCAAGCAATTAAGGCCGATTATACTATTACATTTGGATATATGAAGCAGGGACTACTTTTGTATCCTGGAATAGATTATGGAGGGGATATTAGTCTTGTAGATATTGGTTTTCCTAAGCTCGCAGAAAAAAGTGTAGGGTTAGATACCTTTTATTTTGAGAAGGAGGATCTTAAATTTTTACCTGTAAGGCATGGTCATAGCCATAAGGGCACTTATGGTAAGTTGCTTGTTATAGGAGGCAGTAAGGGTATGAGTGGTGCAGCCTACCTATCAGCTAAGGCAGCTTATAGAACTGGTGTAGGAATGGTTAAGATCTTAACATCAGCATCTAATAGAGAGATACTTCAGACTTTGCTAGCAGAAGCCTTGTTTTCATCTTATGAAGATAAGCAGTCTCTTAAAGAAGACCTAAGTTGGGCTGATGTTATAGTTATAGGACCAGGTTTGGGAACATCACAAGAAGCAAGAAGAATTTTGGACGTTGTTATTGAAAATGCAGATATACCTATAGTAATAGATGCAGATGGAATCAACATATTAGCAAGGAAGATGGATGACTTGGGAATTGAGGCTACTAGGGAGAGGATAGAGTATTTGAAAGGTGTTCTTCCAGAAGCTACAGTTTTAACCCCTCATTTAAAAGAGTTATCTAGGCTACTTAAGCTTCCTTTAAGTGAGATTTCAGATAATATGATTGACGCTGCTAACCAATGTACCTATAATAATAAAGTAATATTCCTTATAAAAGATGCAAAGACAATTGTAACATATGATGGAAAGAAGTATATAAATAGATCAGGATGTAGTGGCATGGCAACCGCCGGAAGTGGTGATGTCCTAACAGGAATTATCGGGGCC
>CAYOAJ010000205.1:0-3431 GCA_964401895.1 uncultured Herbinix sp. | reverse complement strand
AATCTAAGAGTTCCAATTACTTCATCATTGTTTTTAACTAAACAATGATATGTGACAGCTAAATCCATAATTTTTTTATGGGGTATTTCTTGAAGTACTTCTTTATTCTTCTCATAGTTAACAATTCGAAAAATAATATATTCCCTTAAATCTTCTAGGTTTAAGCTAAAGTCCTCACTGATTACTGGTATAGAACAATGGCTATATATCACCCTTAGCCTCTCTACTATTTCTTCCATCTTAGTACCTTGAAGATAGGATTCATAATATGCCTCTAAATAAATATTTGGCGCAATATTACGCCCCTTCTTTAATACTATTAAACTATCTAGTTCTAGGGAATTATTTTTCACCACCTTTTGAATCATTACTTCGTATTCTTCCCCCATTGTTGCCTGAATCTTTTCTTTGATTTGTTGGATAAAAAGATCATATCCAAGTAATTTTTCATTTACTGTTTGAAACAAATTACCTTTCCTCCTTTAAATTGATATGATTTTGGGATTTTAAAAAGAAAATCTTGAAATAAAATGAAATGTTAAGAATATAACTTACAATACAGAGAAATGTATTGTTTTGACTTTTATATAATAACAGATTTTACTGGATTTTACAAGGGTATTTTCTCAGATTCTTACAGTGATTTTGCATGAAGTTTTTTATCCTTTTCGTTATTATCCCTAAGCTTCATCCTCATAATTTGAACTATAAGCTGCTGCAAGTGATATAAACACTTGAGATGGACCATAGAATGCCCACATTAAGACAAAAGAATATTTACTTATTATTCCTAAGAGTTCTAGGGGTAAATCAATATAATAAAACATATTAGATAAGCCTACATTTACATCACATAGGATAAAAAGAAAGATACCTATAGTAAAAACAAGTAGGTCTGTCCTTTGTGGATTATCTACAACTTCTTTAACAGCCAAAAAAAGATTTTGCATAAAAGTTAAAAAATAAAAGACACATAATATAAGAAGGGCATCCAGATAAATACCCCCAGAATACAAGACATAAGAAACTATAACCGTTGCTATAGCTGAGACCAATAATCTTATAATTAATTTACTTATAATATTTTTCCCCTTATCCTTATCCACTGAGAATAAATATATCCCATATAATTGCTGGACTATAATAAAAGATATAAGACCATATATATAATAATTATTTATAAGAAGTAGAAAGACATCAGCAATTAGGGTAAAAAAAAGGGCCAACTTCCACAGGAAATGAACTGAAGGCCTTATATTGACATAGAAAAAGCATATTAGGATTAATATGAATTTTATAAGAATAGATGCTTGTAAACCTTTCCCCATAATATCAAGGGTCATAAATACTCCATAATTAAAACTTTGAACTATTATAAAATATTTTGTGCTTTTATCTTTTCTTATAAAATTTCTTAAGTCCATAATACGCTTCATAAAATCTTCCTTCCTAATTATATCTTTCTCTTAGGAATTTTTCTGCTTCTTCTTCCGGCACTGCTTTGCTATATAGAAAACCTTGAGCTAATTTACAATCTGATTTCATTAAAAATTCTTCTTGCTCACTATGTTCAACACCCTCAGCAATAGCCCTTAGATTTAAATCATTTGCTAAATTAATAATTGCCTGTACAATCTTTTGATCACTACCATCATTAACTACTGCTTCTAGAAAACTTTTGTCTATTTTAATATTCTCTATTGGTAGGGTTTTTAGATAATTCATAGAAGAATAGCCAGTCCCAAAATCATCCAATGAAAATTTAACACCTAGTTCTGTTATTTTCAAAATGATATCCTTTGTATATTTAAAATCATTCAGAAATACTGACTCTGTTATCTCTAATTCAATATTATTAGGATTTACAGCTGTTTCCTCTACAGCATTATATACCATGTCTACAAAATTCACATCAGTAAATTGCCTAGTAGAAATGTTAACAGCCATAGTTATATTATTGTATCCTTCATCTTCCCACTTTTTCATCTGTCTAAATGCCGTATAAATAACCCATTCACCAATTGGCACAATAAGTCCCGTTTCTTCTGCTAGATGGATAAAGTCATCCGGATACATCAATCCCTCAGTTGGGTGGTTCCACCTAATAAGTGCCTCAAAACCTATAACCTTTTGGCTGGCTAAATCTATCTGTGGCTGATAATATAGTTCAAACTCATTTCTTACTAGAGCATTGCGTAAGTCCGACTCTAACTCAATTCTTTCAGTAAGTCTATCATTAAATGAAGATTCAAAGTATACATAGTTATTCTTACCCTTTTCCTTAGCAACATTCATAGCAACATCAACATTCTTCATTAAGGTCTGAGATGTCTTTCCATCATTAGGAGCAAAAACAACCCCAATACTAACCGTAAGAAAACATTCTTTTGTTGAAAGCATAAAAGGATATGTAAATACTTTTCTGACTTGCTTTATCTTCTCTTCATAAGATATCTCATCTTCTAAATTTTGAGTTAGGATAGCAAACTCATCTCCACCAATTCTGGCTAGGTAATCATTCTCATCTAAAACTTGTTTTAAACGATGGGTAACATCTATTAATAATTCGTCTCCAAAGGAAGCCCCTAAGGAATCATTTAAGATCTTAAAGTTATCCAAATCAATTTCCATGATTCCAATAATTTCATCCTTACGAATAGTTAGCATTATACTATCTAACATATTTATAAGAGCATTGCGATTGGGTAGTTCTGTTAAATTATCGATATAAGCCAACTTCTCCATTGCATCTCGGCTCTTAATCAGCTTCTCGTTCCTTTGTAATAATTCATCCCGAAAGCCTTCCAACTCTTCCATTTTCGCTTTAAGCTCATAATTGTTTTCATTTAATTTATCATTGTCAGACTTAGTATTTGCTAATTTATTATGCACTCTAATTAGATATATAACTGTTGTAACAATAAATAGGATAAATATTGCAATTGCAATTAAAATTTCTATTTTAAAATCATTTCCCAAAATTCCCATAATATATCTACTCCTCCGAAGTTTAATCGTTACTTATCTGATAGGTATTCATCTATGCTTTTTGCAGCATCTTTTCCTGCCCCCATTGCAAGAATTACAGTTGCCGCTCCTGTAACGATATCTCCTCCAGCAAAAACTCCTTCTCTTGTAGTCATAGAAGTTCCTTCATCTACAACAATACATCCCCATTTATTAGTTTCCAGTCCGTCTGTTGTAGAAGCTATTAGCGGATTAGGACTTGTTCCTAGTGCCATAATTACAGTATCTACATCTAGTACAAATTCTGATCCTTCAATCTCTATAGGTCTTCTTCGACCAGAATCATCAGGCTCTCCCAGCTCCATCCTAATACATTCCATACCAGATACCCAACCTTCATCATCTACAAGAATTTCTTTGGCATTAGTAAGAAGTTGAAAATTAACCCCCTCTTCCTTGGCATG
>CAYOAJ010000204.1:0-3438 GCA_964401895.1 uncultured Herbinix sp. | reverse complement strand
AAGCAACTATTTAATAATACCGGGATAAAATAAGGGGACTTTTTCAGTGGTCACGACCTGTCCCCCTGTCCCATTTTGAACCAACCCCTGTCCCACTCTACTCAATATCTCGTCTATTATATCCCACAAATCCAAGTACAATTAACAACACCGCTACCCCAGTAATAATCAACAAGGTAGCCACTTTCACCTCTTCAGCAGGCACCGACGGAACATGGTGAAAAGGTGACAATTTAGCCATCCAATCTGGCAATTGAAGTATTTCTCCCATATACTCTACAAAAAACGAGTATATTAGATATACCCAACTTAGTCCAGTTAGTTTTGGAAAGAAGCCAATTAGAAAGACGGCTACTCCAACAAAAACCCACATGGCAGGTAGGTTTACAAAGGCTGCTTTTGCAAGAATTTTGAATGAAAGTGCATCTTCCATTACAAAGGTCCCAGCATACCAAAGGGCAAGTATGGATACAAATTGCATAACAAATGAAGACACAAGGCCTATAAAAGTATAACTTCCCATTAAGCTATTCCTAGATGCAGGGGTTGCAAGTAATTGACTAATCCTTTGCTTCTTTTCCTCGCTACTTAATTTTAAGACAAAGAGAAGTACTGGAACTGTCCCAAGGACACTTATTATAGTTATTAACATGGTTACAAAACTTTGGGTTAGAGACATTCCCTCAACAGTAGGAATCATCTGTTGGACCAAATCACTAGTTACTAGAAAGCCTTCTAATTCTCCTAAAAGAGATCCATAGGCAACTCCAAGTACCAACATTCCGATTGTCCAGGCAATAATAGGATTTCGTTCAAGCCTTAGAGCTAATCCTAGTGGTGATGATAGATATCTGGAAGCGTATATTTTCCCAGGCTTAGTTGAAATAAATCCACTTCCTAAATCCCTAATAGAATTCAAATATAGGGATAGGACAAATATAAGTCCTGACGCAATAAGTAATACAAATACAGGCCACCAATAATTATTTACATAGACTTCACTTCGGGTAATTAAGCCTAGGGGTGAAAAATGTGATAAAACTCCATTACCTATATCCCCAACCCCTCTTAAGATGTATTCAACAATCAAGAAGCCAAATGATAATCCTAAGGTAGCCCTAACATTTGAAGCAACTTGTGCAAATAATCCAGTAAGAGCCGCATAAAATATGCCACCAACAGCCATACAAGCAGCAAACAAGATTGAACCTTCAAAGCCCATACTTTCAATGCCTAATGAATATAGCCCTAGGCCAACGATTAAGAATATGATTACATTTGCAATAGATAGAATAAAGAAGGCAGCAGTTAGATTTGCAAGTGAGCCAACAGGAAGTGAGTTAATCATCTCAGTTCTTCCTTCTTCTTCATCCTCCCTAGTATATCTAGTCACTAATAGAATGCTCATAATGGCTGCAAACATAGCAGTAAATACTAGCATAAAATGCCCCATCATGGCTCCATCAGTATAATTATCTAGTCCTGCACTAGGTCCTAACATAAATGTAACGGCAGGATTTTTCATGGTCTCCGAAACTATTGCCTTTTCTGCCTCCCCTACATACAATTCAGGAATCAGGGCAGCAATGGATATTGTGAATAGGCTAATAGCAAGAATCCAGACAACTAATCTTATCCGGTCCCTCCGCAATATAAACTTCATTAGCATGCCAGTATTGTTAAACCTTTTTGACATTAAGCCACACCTCCGTCATCCTTATAATGTGTAAGGAATAGGTCCTCTAAAGTAGGTGGGGCACTTTCTAACTTTGTAATTTGATATTGGCTTATATATTTAATAACATTAGCCATTTCTTCTTGTTCAACTTGAAAGAGTAGGGAGTCTCCTCTCTTTTCTACATCATGAACACCTTTTAAATCCTCGAAGCCCTCAATAGCTTTCTTTGTCTGCAGGGTTATACTTGTTCTTGTTAAATGACGAAGTTCATCTAAAGATCCAGACTCAATGATTTCACCCTGTCTAATAATGCTTACTTTATTGCAGAGTTGATCTACTTCAGACAGGATGTGACTTGAAAGTAAGACGCTTTTGCCAGCTTCTTTTGCTTCAAATATATACTCTTGAAATACTTTCTCCATTAAGGGGTCAAGTCCAGATGTAGGTTCATCTAATATGTACAAATCCACATCCGATGCAAATGCTGCAATTAATGCAACCTTCTGCCTATTTCCCTTTGAGTACGTCCTACATTTTTTAGAAGGATCTAACTGAAATCTTTCAATAAGTTCATCCCTCCTAGTTTTGTTATAAGAGCCACGTAATTTAACAAATAAATCTATAACCTCCCCGCCAGTAAGGATTGGCCATAGGTTTACGTCCCCTGGAACGTATGCTAGATTCTTATGAATCTCAACAGAATCCTTCCATGAATCCATTCCAAATACTTTAGATTCACCAGCACTTGCCTTAATAATTCCAAGCAAGATTCGTATGGTTGTGGTTTTACCTGCACCATTAGGTCCAATAAAACCATGGATATCACCCTTATTAAGCTCAAGGTCTATCCCATTCAAAGCAGTAAAATTCCCAAACTTTTTAGAAATATTGTTCATCTTTAAAATAGACATAAGACACCTCCTTATCTAATTATAACACATGGGACAGGGGGTCAGGTCCCTCGTCCCACTTTTCCTATTATTAACATTCTGGGACAAGGGACCTGACCCCCTGTCCCACTAATTATTAGAGATGGTAATTTAGCAAAAAGTATTAAATTTGTAAACACTGTGGATATCGGAGACCCGGTTGAAGTTGCCAAGAAATATTATGAAGAGGGCATTGATGAATTAGTTTTTTATGATATTACTGCAACCCATGAAAAAAGAAAAATTATGATTGATGTAGCAGAAAAGGTAGCAGAGCAGATTTCTATTCCATTTTCCGTGGGAGGCGGTTTAAGAACTGTTGAAGAATGTTATGAGGTAATACTTGCAGGAGCTGATAAAGTACATATTAATAGTGCAGCAGTAGTAAATCCTAACTTAATCACAGACGTAGCAAATCGCTTAGGAAGCAAGTGTGTTGTCTTATCAATGGATGTTTTAAATGTAGAGAAAACAGAAGTCATTCCTTCTGGCTTTGAAATAGTTATAAACGGGGGAAGAAAAAATACAGGAATAGATGCTATAGAATGGGCAATCAATGGAGTTGAGTTAGAAGCGGGAGAAATAGTAGTTAACTCAATTGATGCAGATGGTACAAAAGAAGGATTTAATATTCCTTTAATGAAGAAAGTTTTTGAAGCAGTAAAAGTTCCTGTAATCGCTTCAGGAGGAGGAGGGAGTCCTCAGCATGTTTATGAGGTATTAACAAAGGGAGGAGCAGATGCTGCTTTGGTTTCTTCGATTCTACACTATAATGAATATACAATAGAGGAAATAAAGGAATATTTGCATAAAAGGGGAATCGAAACCATT
>CAYOAJ010000203.1:0-3449 GCA_964401895.1 uncultured Herbinix sp. | reverse complement strand
TACTTAGGAAAATGATGATCTATGCTAAGAAGGTAATGGTAACGGTAACAATAGATCCGAGAGAAGAGATTGAGCTTGGCAATAACCACCATCAACTTTTTGCTCTTAGTAAAAAGACCATAGGAAAATTATATGAGATTGCTAATGAGACCAATACAAGGGTTGAAGACCCCATATATGCTGAAGATATGACTAAGCTTTCAGCCCCCTATCGTTTCAAAGACTCCAAGGCCCTGGCTTCCTTAGAAGCTAATCTGTTTAGCTATCCTTATAAAGCTTATGATGAAGACCAGGATGAAGTCAGCATTTATTCAATTAAAGATGCTGAGGAGGAGATGCTTTTTGTAGTTAGGCAAATAGAGAAGTTGGTTAGCCAAGGAGACTACCAATATAGGGATATAGCAGTAGTAACAGGGGATATAGAGACTTATAATACATTTGCCAGGGGAATCTTTACTAAGGCTAAGATTCCTTGCTTTATCGACTATAAAAAGAAGATACTTGCTAATCCTTTTGCGGAGTTTTTAAGGTCGGCAATTGCAATTGCAGTAGAAAATTATTCTTATGAAAGTGTTTTTAGATACTTACGAACAGGCTTATCAGACATTTCCAAGGAAGATATTGATGTCTTCAATAATTATGTTATGGCCACAGGCTTAAGAGGCAATAAAAAGTATCAAGAAGAATTCACAAGAAAGTATAGGAGTAATGATGAGATAGATTTACAGCGGATTAATAATATTAGAGTTCAGCTACTTGAAGAAGTTGGGCCTCTTTATGATGTCTTAAAGGATAAGGAATCTAATGTTGAGGATTATACAAGGGCTCTTTATGAGTTAGGAGTCCGCCTAAATGTAGAAGAAAAATTAAAGGACTTCTATAAGAGCTTTGTAGAGGATAGTATGATTTCCTTAGCAAAAGAATATGAGCAGATATACAGAATTGTTATGGAACTTTATGACCAGATAGTTTTACTTCTAGGTAGTGAACATATTAGCCCTAAGGAGTTTTCGGAAATAATTGAAACAGGCTTAAGTGAGGCTAAGGTGGGAGTAGTTCCTCCTGGGGTAGATGAAGTGGTTATTGGTGATACCCAAAGGACAAGGCTTAAAGATATTAAGGTCCTCTTTTTTGTGGGGGTTAATGAAGGGCTTGTTCCAGGAGCCTTTAGCAGTGGAGGGATATTATCTGATAGTGAAAGAGAGCTTCTTGTTAGCTATGATATTGAACTTGCACCAACCAGGAGGCAACAGGCCTTTACTGATCAGTTTTATATATATTTAAATATGACAAAGGCCAGTGATAAACTTTATATTACTTTCCACAGGATAAATGATGAGGGTAAATCAGTAAATCCTTCATTTATAATTAGTAAGATACAGGCCTTATTTCCAAAGCTTAATATTACTTATGTTGATAGTGAGAAGGAAGACTTAGATTCTATCTTTATGGACAAGGGAATATCTTATCTAGCTAAGGGACTTAGCTTGTATCAAGAAGGAAAGGTAAGTGATTTGTGGAGAGAACTTTATAATTACTACCAGTCCCATGAAGAGACAAAATCTATATTGGATAAGTTAGTGGACGGGGCCTTTTATATTAATAAAGAAGAGGGTATATCTAAGGAAGTTGCTAACCTATTATATGGAAATGAACTAAAAGGTAGTGTAACTAGGTTGGAGCGCTATGCTGGCTGTGCATTTGCACATTTTATGAATTATGGTTTGTATCTAGAGGAAAGAAAGGAATTTAAGCTAGCAGTTCCTGATATAGGTAATATATTTCACAATGCAATAGATAATTTCTCTAAGAGATTAAGCCTTGGAGAATATACTTGGCATTCTATTCCTGATGAAGTTAGGGACCAGTGGGCTATTGAAAGTGTTAATAAGGCAGTGGAAGATTATGAAAATGTCTTTATAACAAGCACAAAGCGTAATGAATATATGATTAAGCGGATAGAAAGAATAACAGTGCGAACTCTCTGGGCCTTGTGTAATCAGATAAGTCAAGGGGTATTTGAGCCTAGTGGTTATGAGATGTCCTTCTATCATGTTCCTGATAAAGACATTAGCCTTAGGGGGCAGATAGATAGG
Organism: uncultured Herbinix sp.; assembly: GCA_964401895.1. Classification (GTDB taxonomy): domain Bacteria; phylum Bacillota; class Clostridia; order Lachnospirales; family Lachnospiraceae; genus Mobilitalea. Next base: position 1,353 of record CAYOAJ010000203.1, on the reverse strand, counting down.
ATGGATCTATATGAAGATGATGAAAATGTATATGTAAGGGTTATTGACTATAAGTCAGGTAGTACCAAATTCGACCTTCAAAGTATCTACTATGGATTGCAGCAGCAGTTAGCTGTTTATCTCAGTGCGGCTATGGATTATCTGCATAAAAGATATGAAGATAAGGATATTATACCTGCTGGTATCTTCTATTATAATATTGACGATCCCCTAGTGGCCAAAACTGACCAGGCAAAGGAAGAAATATTTAAAAGTTTAAAGATGAATGGTTTAGTTAATCAGGATAAAAAGATAATAGGAATGATGGATCAAAATCTTAAGGGTCCAGATGGTGGCCTCCGACCTTCTGTAACTTCTAATATTATTCAGGCTGGAACCAATAAGGACGGAGAGCTTAATAAACGTTCATCTGCAGCTAGTAAGAAGGAGATAGAAGCCTTAACGGCTTATGTTAATAACAAATTGGTGGAAGACGGGAAGGCTATATTAACCGGGGATACTAAGGTTAATCCTTACCGGATGGGTAACAGGACTGCTTGTGATTATTGTGAATATAGGAGCATATGTGGCTTTGATTTAAGGCTTCCTGGATATGGATACCGAAATCTGTCTAAGAAGTCAGTGGATGAGATAAAAGATGAGATATGGGGAGAGGGGGCAGATGAATAGATGAAATGGACTAAGGCGCAAGAAAAGGTTATTGATACTAGGGACAAGAATCTCCTTGTTTCAGCTGCAGCTGGATCAGGTAAAACAGCAGTCCTAGTTGAGCGTATTATTAATATGATTTCAGAGGGAGAAGATCCTATGTATATTGACCACCTGCTTGTGGTTACATTTACTAATGCGGCAGCAGGTCAAATGAGAGAAAGGATTGGCAAGGCTTTAGATGAAAAGTTAATGAAAGAGCCTGATAATGAACATCTACAAAAGCAGTTGGCCCTTTTACAAAGTGCGCAGATTACAACTATTCATAGCTTCTGCCTTAATGTAATACGTAATTATTTTTATTTAATTGATCTAGATCCCAGCTTTAAGATTGCAGATGAAGCAGAAGTTACTCTGATGAAATCTGATGTTATGGCTGACTTGCTAGAGGCTTGGTATGAAGAAGGAAGAGATGATTTTCATGCCTTTATAGAAAGTTATTCCTGGTCTAAATCAGATGAGCCTGTGGAAGATATGATTTTGCAATTATATAACTTCTCTAGAAGTAACCCTTGGCCAGGGGAGTGGCTTGATGAGAAGTTACAGGCCTTTGAGCTTGAGACATTTGAAGAGATGGAGAAGACTGATTGGATGAAGGGGTTACTGAAAGAGATTAGTATTCTATTAGATGATCTCCTTCAAATT
>CAYOAJ010000202.1:0-3454 GCA_964401895.1 uncultured Herbinix sp. | reverse complement strand
TGAGCCACGCCTCGAATTTTATTAAAAAAAGTGTCACTGCCTTTAATATTCTATCATGATTTAAATTCTTTTGCAAGCCTATTTTCTCAGTAAAATACGGCAGCCTTTTACAACCGCCGTATCTTCTAATATACTTATTCTAATTCATCTAAATCGTCAATGGATATATCTTCTTGTACATCCTCAATAATTTCTTCTATAGTTGATCCAGACTGAGAAACTTTACCGCCTAAGAAGCCTGAAACTAATGCCTTAAGGTCTATTCCCATTCCAGAGGCAACCCCTTCTGTCACCTGACTTGTGCCATTAACTATATCTTTGATTAGCTTAGTACTATTTCCTTCTCCATACATAGTAATCTTATCAACCTTGGATAGTGGTTCAGCCACGTTTTTAGCAATTTCAGGCATTGCATCCATAATAATATCGATAATTGCAGCTTCTCCATACTTCTGCATGGCTTCTGCCTTTTTATCAATACCTTCCGCCTCAGCTAGGGACTTAGCCTTAATTGAATCTGCTTCAGCTAATCCTACGGCTCTTATACCTTCTGCCTGTTGCTCTTTAGCAAATCTTTCTGCTTCTGCTCTTGCCTTTTCTGCTTCTGCTAATTGTCTATCTTCATACAACTTAGCTTCTGCATCCTTTTGCCTTGTGAAAAATTGAGCTTGGGCTACCTGTTCTTGTCTGTAACGATCAGCATCCGCCTGAGCACGAACATCAGCATCTAGTTTTTGTTTCTCAACTACAACTTCTTGCTTTCTAAGTTCCGCTTCTCGTTCTGCTCTTGCAATTTGTGCATTTACAGTCGCAGTTTCTATTTTCTTGTTCTGCTCCTCTTGCTCTAACCTATAAGAAGCATCTGCTGTAGCACGCTTAGCATCAGAAATAGCCTTAAGTTCAGCCTTTTTAATTTCTAGTTCATTATTTCTTTCTTCAATTTCAGTTTCAGAAAGAATTCTTGCATCATTAGCATCTTTATCAGCTTCTGCCTGAGCAATAGCTACATCTCTGTCAGCTTGAGCCTTTGCAATAGCAGCATTTCTCTTAATTAGAGACGTGTTATCAGCACCTAGGTCTTTGATTAATCCATTTTCATCTGTAACATTCTGAATATTACAAGATAAGATTTCAATTCCTAGCTTCTCCATATCCTTTGATGCCTTAAGCATAACTTGATCGGAAAATGAATCTCGGTCTGTGTTAATTTCCTTTAAGGATAAGGTACCAATAATCTCCCTCATGTTACCTTGCAGGGAATCTTGTAAGTCCAAAGTTATATCTCCTGGAGTCTTATTCAGGAAGTTCTTTGCCGCAAGCTTAATTCCTTCTTCAGTATGATGTATCCTAACCTTTGCAACAGCATCAACATTTACGTTAATGAAGTCGTTGGTAGGTACACTAAGTTCCGTTTTAATATCTACGGTCATTTGTCCTAGATACAATTTGTCAAGACGCTCTAGAAAGGGTATTCTAACCCCTGCCCTTCCTATTAAGATTTTACCTTCCTTCTTTAGTCCTGAGATAATAAATGCTTGATCTGGTGGTGCTTTTACATAACCAATCATTAATATAAAAAGTATAAACACTACTACTGCTGCTGCAATTATTATAATATAAGTTAAATCCATATTTTTCTCCCTTCCCATTAATAAATATGCAGTATCACTTTTAATTATTATAAAAATATTTATAAATGTCAACAGGTATTTTGTAAAAAATTCTTATATTTTTTCTATTTCTCTGTGATTTTGTAAAAAACAAAACGATTTGAATAAAGGGCTAGGAGTTAATCATGTAAAATTAACTCCTAGCCCTTTTCTAATTTCTTATTTACTTACGGTTTCTTAAAAGCTGCCTAGCGGATTCGAACCGCCGACCTCCGCCTTACCAAGGCGACGCTTGTATTTTTATACACATCTCTATAACGTACTGTTTATAAGGGTTTGTAGGACTTTTAATATTGTCAAATTTCATTTTCTCAAAGATTTCTCAAAGTTATTGATTTTTCTGTGATAGTCTGTGTGTATCAATTCGCAAGAGATTGATCCGTTTTGACAGCATCTTCTTTATCCTCGCTATCAAAGATACCTTGCTGATAGCCCACTAATACATTCTCTTTAGCTTCTTGATATGGATGAACATATCTGTCATTACAAGTACGTTCTGAATTTCCCATTATTGAAGCTACTAATGCAGTGTTGACATTCCCTTCACTAACTAAATTTGTAGCGAAGCTATGTCTTGCTTCGTACAAGGATATATCAGGCAATAATAGGTCTTTTGCTTTGTTAAAAGGATCTTCATTATACTTCCTTAACAACTTTTTGAAATTCTTAGAGTAAACTTCTGGATTAATTGGTTTACCATTTTCTTGTTTAAATAGAAAATCGTTATTATCATATTCCAGATCCTGTTCAGCCGATTTAATTGCTTGATGGTTCTGTTCCTTTAAACGGTTAATCAACTTATCGTAATGTTCATTCGATATTATCATTTCCCTATGAGACCTATTAGTCTTCATATTTGTTTCTTCACCATATCGGTCATACCCTCTGTCAAACTTTAATATCCTGTTTGATTTTAAGTTATTAGTTCTTAAACCGCAAACTTCTGATGGTCTTGCTCCTAGTAAAAAAGATGTTAAGATAAGTTCATAATATGGAGATTCTACAACTTCTTTATAATTTAAGAAGTTAGATATTTGTTCTTGATTCCACGTTACAATCTTTTTCTGCTTAACCTTCTTCCTTTTTATGGGCTCAACGGGATTGGACTTGACAGCATGTAAGAATTCATTTGCATAATTAAAAATGTTTGATAAAATATTTAAATTCTTATTAATAGTTTCAGCAGAATACTTTGTATCCAGTGCATCAACAAATCTTTGAATATGAAGTGGTAAAATACTTGTTATGTCCTTATCATTAAATACTGGTTCAATAAATTTACCACAATACCATACATATCCTTTATATGTGGAATTTGCATATTCCTTCTCTGCATATTCTAGCCATAACTCCATAGCTTGACCAAATTTAATTTTTTTTGTTACTAATAAGTTTTCATCTAAGTCATTTAGCATTCTGGCTTCTTCACGTCTTGCATCTTTTTCTGACTTGAATCCTTTGGACCATGCAGTTTTATTTGTTCTTTTGTCATAAATTACCGCATAATATGTTGTTGTGGTCTTGCCAGTACTTTTACTTGTATATTTTCTAGCCTGTATACTCATTCAAATATCATCCTTTCTTAATAAAACCCTGAAAAAATGATATCTAGGCAGATGAGGATATAAAGTATTAACTCCATATCCTCATCGTTTAATGTAACATGACTACCTTGTATCTTCAAGGTTTAATTTGAAATTAATTTTGCCATACCCAGTTACGCACGTCTTTAATGTCAGTAACTTTATTTACGCTGTCTTTTGAAACCTTTTTTTCTTTCTTAA
>CAYOAJ010000201.1:0-3477 GCA_964401895.1 uncultured Herbinix sp. | reverse complement strand
TTTGAAAACCCAGATGCTAGTCCTTACCGTTTTGAGAGGGATTTCTTTGGAAAAAGAAGACCTGATGCTGATGTTACACCTGGACCATTTGAATTAGTGGAAGATGGTAAGGTTGATTTTGAATTTTAATTAGATGAAAACCTTATATATAACTTAGCAAGTTATATATAAGGTTTTTTTGAAACCATATGTTATTTTCCCTAGTAATATGATAGAATGTATATAGAACTATTGAACATTGCAAAAAGGGGTGGGTGCATAAGGTGACGAAAGAAAAAGACATAGATCCTAGAAGAAAAAGAGTAGACAACATTAAGGTAGGAATAGTTGTTGTAGTTTTGCTAGGTATGATTATACCGATGGTCTTTTGCTTGATTCTAGCAAAACAAGTGTCTAATTTAAATAAACAAGTAGAAGTACTAATTGAATTACATAAGGATAATGATGAAGTCAGTAATATAACTAGGGATAAAAATAGCTATGCATATGCCGCTGAGACTATTGATGAAACAATATATGTACAAGATGAAAAAGCAGATATAAAGGATGAAAAAGTAGATGTAGAAGATATAAATATAGAGAGTCAACCTAGTCATGATCATATTAATATTAGGGAAGGCAGTGAGGAAGTCCTTATTGTAGACGAGCCTGAAAAGGTTAAGGATGGAAAGTATGAAGGTATAAAAGTCTATCTAACATTTGATGACGGACCTAGTATAAATAGTAATGATATTCTTAACATTCTAGATGAATATGATGTAAAAGCAACCTTTTTTGTTAATGGGAAGACAGATTGGAGTTCTAAGGAGATTTATAGAAGAATAGTCAATGAAGGACATACATTGGGTATGCATTCCTATTCCCATGATTATGGGGTCATATACAATTCCTTGGATGAGTTCGAGAATGACTTTACAAAACTATGGAATTTGTTGTATGATGTTACTGGACACAAGTCTAAAATTTATCGTTTTCCAGGTGGAAGTTTAAATTATGTTAATAGAAATGGAATGGACGAGTTTATAAGATTTTTAAATGAGAAATCAATAGAGTATTATGATTGGAATGTGGTAAATGGTGATGCTAGCGGAATAGAATACACAAAGGAACAATTGGTAGATAATGTATTAAACGGTATAAAAAGCAAGAAGACCGCTATAGTTCTAATGCATGATACTAGTTCAAAGAGAGCCACTGTTGAATCTTTGCCGGAACTAATAGAAAGCTTACTTTCTGAAGGGGCAACAATCTTGCCTTTAGATGAAACTGTAACACCGATTCAGCAGATAAAAGCAAATTCAATAGAATAAGTTACATATATTATTAAACAGGGAGGTATTCAAGGTATGGGTTTTTTCAAGGATTTGAAGAGTGATTTTTCTAAGGCAGTAGACGAATTATTACTTGATGAGAGCGGAAATATCTTAAATGATGAAGAGGATGAAGATAATGAAGACCATATGGTCAATACCCTTGATGTAGAGGGGGAAGAATCCCCAGTAGATAGCGAGAAGATGAAAGAGATATTGGAGGATTTTACACAAGAAGAAGGGGAAATAGCAGAAGAACAAGAAGATATAATTGAAGACCAAGAGGAGGATGATGCCGTGGAAGACAATGTTGATATGGAATTATTCGAAGCCTTAGAAGGCGAGAATAATATTGATCAAGAAGAGGAAGTAGAAGAAATAGAAGAAGTAGAAGAAAAACCTTTAGATTCAAGTGGTGTCTACGATGAGAATGATGTAACTGTTATCACAAAGGGAACTACAATTGAAGGTAATGTCTCCTCAGAAGGTTCGCTTGAGATTAAAGGGATAGTCACAGGTGACATAGAGTGTCTTGGTAAATTATCTATAACAGGCAAAGTGCAAGGTGAATCTACAGCAGCAGAAGTCTACGTTAATACAGAACGCCTTGAAGGAAATATCAACAGTGAGGGAAGTATCAAGGTGGGATTAGGTTCTGTTATAATAGGAGATATAGTAGCAACTTCAGGAGTAATTGCTGGTGCTGTTAAGGGGGAAATTGATATTAATGGGCCTGTAGTGGTTGATTCTACTGCAATTATTGTTGGTAATATTAAAGCCCAGTCTGTACAGATTAACAATGGTGCGGTAATAGAAGGTCATTGTTCTCTTGCATATTCTGATGTTGATGTGGAAAATGTCTTTGAATAAGGAGATTTATCTAGTAATGTGATAAATTTTATGGTAAATTATAAAATGATAAAGACATTTAGAGAATATGGAGGCATTATATATGAGTGAATTTAACCGAGTCTTATTAAAGCTAAGTGGAGAAGCCTTAGCTGGAGATAAGAAGAGCGGATTTGACGAAGAGACCTGTGTAGGAGTTGCTAATCAAGTAAAAAAGCTTATTGATGATGGTGTTGAAGTAAGTATAGTTATTGGAGGTGGAAACTTCTGGAGGGGCAGATCTAGTGAAACCATAGATCGGACTAAGGCTGATCAGATTGGTATGCTAGCTACAGTAATGAATTGTATCTATGTATCAGAGATATTCCGTCATGTTGGAATTAAGACTGAAATATTTACACCATTTTCTTGTGGAAGTATGTCAGAACTATTTTCAAAGGACAAGGCTTTGAAATGCATGAAAGAAGGAGGAGTAGCCTTCTTAGCAGGTGGAACAGGACATCCTTATTTCTCCACGGACACAGCAACAGTACTTAGGGCAGTTGAATTGGATTGTGATATTATATTAATGGCTAGAGCTGTTGACGGGGTATATGACTGTGATCCTAAAGATAATCCATCGGCAAAAAAATATGACCGAATATCAATGCAGACAGTATTAGATAAGAAGTTGGGTGTTATTGACCTTACAGCATCAGTTTTATCTATTGAGAACAAGATGCCTATCTTGTTATTTGGCCTATCCCAAGAAGAATCCATAGTAAAAGCAGCAAGAGGTGATTCTAAGGGTACAATAATAGAAGCTTAGTAGTAACGAAATTATATATTAATGGAGGGATTATTTTGAATAGCAGATTAAAAGAATATGATGATAGTATGAGTAAAGCAGTAGATGCTTTAAGAGATGAATTTACACGTATTAGGGCAGGAAGGGCAAATCCTCGTCTTTTGGATGATATAACTGTTGATTATTATGGTCAAGCTTCACCGATACAGAACATAGCAAATATCTCAGTACCAGAAGCAAGAATGATTCAGATTCAACCATGGGAGCCTAAATTTATAAAGGATATTGAGAAGGCAATTCTCCAGTCTGATCTTGGAATAACACCAAGTAATGATGGCAAGGTTGTTCGTTTGGTTTTCCCTGAATTAACAGAGGACAGAAGAAAAGAATTAGTTAAAGATGTTAAGAAAAAAGCTGAAAATGCAAAAGTTTCTGTTAGGAACATTCGTAGGGATGCTAATGACGCAATTAAGAAGATGGAAAAAGACAGTGAGATATCAGAGGATGAACAAAGAACACTTGAAGATGAAG
>CAYOAJ010000200.1:0-3504 GCA_964401895.1 uncultured Herbinix sp. | reverse complement strand
CAAGAGTTACTTTTACAGTATCGGCTAATTTATTAACGCCTTTTTCCAATGCCGCACGGGCATCTGCACTATGTTTAATATCCTTTGCCATAATCATCTCTCCTTATATTAATCTTCTATAATAGCAACTATATCACTTTGCTTTACGATAATAAATTCTTCATCTTCAATCTCTACTTCAGTTCCAGCATATTTAGAAAAAATAACTTTATCTCCTTCTTTTACATGCATAGTAACTTCTTTACCATCAACCATTCCGCCCGGTCCAACAGCAATTACCTCTGCCTGTTGTGGCTTTTCTTGTGCCTGTCCTGGTAATACAATTCCAGATTTGGTTGTCTCTTCTGCAACCAATTGCTTTAAAACTACTTTGTCTCCTAATGGAACTAGTCTCATAGCATAATCCTCCTTTAAATTTTATTTTATTAAATTTTGAATTATTAGCACTCTCATCTAATGAGTGCTAACTACTAGTTTATATATTAGTAAAATTACCCTCATTATGCAAGCCTGCTTTATTCCTTAATTCGGATTGTTTTCTAGTGTTTCTAAATATATCTCCCTTTTTCTCTTATTCCCTCAACTATACTCCCTTTTTTGCTTTTAACCCATTAAAAGTGGTTGTTTTATTCAAAGAATAAAAGTTATTACCAACAGATAATAACTTTCATATTATGCTTATATAGTATATTCCATTTTATTATCAATATACCATATACTTGTACATATTATTATTTACTCCAAATTTATACTATTAATTTTACGAAGTGCCCTTTGAAGTGCATCCTTGGAGTCACCCCAAGGTTCGTCTTTATAACGGTAATCAAACTTATCTATAAACCACTCAAGGTCATCTACAACTCTTTTCATATTATCTATATATAAGCTATTTAATTTCTTAATAAAGTCATCTTGTAGTGAGCCGCTTAAAGATCTTGATGCCTGCTCAGATAATAACTGATAGTGATTTGTACAAAACCCTTTACATGAATTAAATTTTTTTCTAAATTTATCTTCACGGCGATAGAGGTGAAATAGGGTGTCAACATATCTGTCAAATGTTCCATCTACTTTTTCGCATATATAGCACGAAGACTGTACCTTGGAGATATAAGAAGCTTCTCTTGTTGTCTTTTCTTTTTTGAATAATGAAGGTTTTGTTACCTTGGACACAATCCCCCCACTTTTTTCAACTTCTTTAATTACTTTCTTCATATGAGTTTGTATAATTAGAGCAAGACCCAACCTATTTTGATGACCGTACAATCTCTTTGCATGTTTACTACAAAATCCTAGGCGAGAAGTTTCCCCCCTAACATCATCCTCCATATAACTTTGCCCCATAGTAAAATCTATTGCATTCTCTTCTAATGATTCTACCATAGCACAAAGAGGACATTCACTGTCTTCATCAAAAGCATCGTTCACTGGTATTGTATGCAATTTTTCTTTCAATTTATATGCCACCGCCTTATCTAATATTGGATAGCTTATTTACTTTTTTTGAAGTAAGTCCCTGATTTCTCTTGCCCTATCCTTAATTCTTTCATTGGCATCCCTAGATACTAGAATCTGAGAAATCCATCTGGCTGATTCATCTTTTTTTCCAACCCTTCTTGCAAGCTCAGCAACTAACAAGACTACGGTATTCTCATCCATACCACACATTGGAAATGACTCTGTACTATATGCTTCCTTAAAACCTTCATAAGCATTAATTATAAATTCTAGTTCCTCTCTAAATAAATCTTTTACTTTCTTTTTATAGTTCTGTGTATCCTTAGGTAGGGCTTCCCGCTTACCTCTTATTACCCATGCTGTCTTTAGACATGTATAAGCCCTCTCTGATACCTTGGACTTTTTAACAATTGAATTAGCTAGGGCTAGTTTATGTCTTACTATTGCATAATCATAACTATATGGACCTTCTTCTTCATCTAAGCCTTCAAAAGAAGAAGAAATCTTTTCTTTTATTAACTTTGCCTGCCTATGGGTTACATAATTAAAGAATCTATTTAATGCCCCATAACCACAATGGTAGCATACTATTGCATCATACTTTAAAGGGTCCACTAAATTGTATTTGGGTCTTAAATCAGTATCCATACTATCCAATTTAATCCTACCTGCTTTTACAGCCTTAGATTTAAATTCTTTATCACATACTGGACATGAATAACTCTTATCAAATATAAGGTCTTCTTCAATTACTTCCGGTTTTTCTTTAGATGATTCCTTGTCCTTGACTTCTTTTTCTTCCTCATAAACATCTAATCCCGATAATTTACCAAGCCCAAGTTCATCTAATCCAGAAAATAAATTTGACATAAGATTCTCCTTTCTTATGGTCTACTAACTGTTTACTACTAATTATTCTTCTTAACATCTGGTCTATAAGAACTTTTTAGGGAGACAATTCTATTATATACAGGGTTTTCTTCTGTACTGTCATTTGAGTCCATACAGAAATATCCCTGTCTCATAAACTGAAATCTTGCTGGGACATTAGCATCAGCCGCACTAGGTTCTATATAGCAATTTTTATAAATTATTAATGAATCTGGATTAACATTAAGGCTTCCATCTTCTTCATTATACATTCCCTTTTCTTCGTCAACAAGATTTTCATATAGCCTTGCCTCAAACCTCTTAGCTGTCTTAGCAGCTACCCAGTGAATGGTACCCTTTACTTTTCTTTTATTAAATCCTGTACCGCTTTTAGTCTCTGGATCATAGGTACAGTGAACTTCTGTAACATTTCCATCTTCATCTGTAACATAATCATGACATTTTACAAAATAAGCATTCATAAGCCTAACTTCGTTACCCGGAAATAGACGGAAATACTTTTTAGGAGGATCTATCATAAAATCCTCTCTTTCTATATAAAGATGCTTAGCAAATGGTATCTTCCTGCTGCCCATTTCTTTATTTTCTGGATTATTATAAGCTTCAAGATACTCTACCTGATCTTCTGGATAATTTGTTATAACTAGCTTGATTGGATCCAATATAGCCATAACTCTAGGAACCTTCATCTTCAAGTCTTCTCTTATACAATACTCTAACATTGCATAATCAACAGAACTATTGTTTTTAGAAATCCCAACTAGATCCATAAACATTTGAATAGATTCAGGAGTAAAGCCTCTTCTTCTTAAGCCACTAATTGTAACAAGTCTAGGATCATCCCAGCCATCTACAATTCCATCGTCAACTAATTTCTTTAGATATCTTTTACCCATAACTACATTTGTTATATTTAACTTTGCAAATTCAATCTGCTGAGGTTTATGTTCATATTCCAGTTCATTAACAACCCAGTCGTACAAAGGTCTGTGGTCTTCAAATTCCAAAGTACAAAGGGAATGGGTAATTCCTTCAATAGCATCCTCTATAGGATGAGCATAATCATACATAGGGTAGATGCACCATTCATCAGCGGTATTATGGTGGGTTACCCTTGCTATTCTATATATAACAGGATCTCTCATATTCATATTA
>CAYOAJ010000199.1:0-3521 GCA_964401895.1 uncultured Herbinix sp. | reverse complement strand
CCGGAGACTCTACAATAACTAGATTTCTTGGCATTGTGCTTGCTTACCTCTTTTCCATATTTTAATTCAGTAATTCAGTATTCTACTAATACATAATAGTTTTTCATAGTTTGCCTAGCATATCCACGAAGTTCTAAGTCCAATAATTGTTCCATTAATTCGTCTATGGCCATATTTGTGTCCATAGATATTTCTTCAATATGCCTAGGTACAAGACTTAAGTTAGCATACACTACTTTACCTTTTTGTTCAAGCGAATTTATATTTATTTTACTTTTAGCTTTTTTATCAACATGGTTTGGAAGTAAGTCCTCCAATATTTCATTGGGGTTTGTAACGGGCTTAGCTCCCATTTTTATAAGGTTGTTACATCCCTCACTGAGCTTATCTGTTATCCTCCCTGGTAATGCAAAAATGTCTTTTCCCTGTTCAAGACCCATATCAACCGTAATTAAAGAGCCACTCTTTTCTTTAGCTTCTATTACAAATACCCCATCAGCAAGTCCACTAATGATTCGATTTCTCATAGGAAAGTGTCCGGCTAAAGGGGGAGTCCCTGGTGGAAACTCTGATATTACTCCACCCTTTTTAATTATTTCCATAAAAAGATTGATGTTATCCCTAGGATAACAAATATCCACACCGCAACCCATTATACTGTAGGTTTCTCCTCCTCCTGCCAAGGCACCTTGCTGAGCATAGGTGTCTATACCCCTAGCAAGTCCACTTATAATACCTATCCCTGCCCTTGCAAGGGCAGAAGCAAAGCTTTTAGCCATCTCTCTACCATATTGTGAGCAATTTCTTGCTCCCACTATGGCAAGGGTCTTTCTTTTTTCATCAGGTAATTTACCCCTATAATATAAGGCAAAGGGTGATCCATAAATATTATACAAGATACTTGGATAATATTTATCTCCTTGACAAACAAAGTTTATACCCATGTCCCCTAATTTATTATAATTATCTTGTATTTTTTTAATATCCTTCTTGTCCCTATCAATTATGGTATCTATATCTTTACTTTTTACTATACCAATAGTTTCTTTATTCTCATTCAACCTTTTTACTATCTCTTTTTCTGACGCCTTATATATTTCTTCTGAATCTTCAAAAACCTTTAATAGGGCAGAAATTTTAACAGCCCCTATATTTTTCAGATTTGCTAACCAGTAATTATAATGTACCTTCTCCATCTTATATACCATCCTCAATATATACTATATTTTGCTCAATACTTCGATAGCAAATTGCTTCACTAATATGTTTTACCTTAATATCATCACTTTCATCTAAATCAGCAATTGTCCTAGCAACCTTCAAGACACGGTGGTAAGCCCTTGCAGTTAAATTAAGTTTTCTAAAGGCCTCTTCCATAAGTGTTTCTTCTTTACTCCCTAACTTGCAATATTTCTTTATTAATAAAGGAGTTAGTTGTGAGTTATACCAAATGTTTCGCTCCTTATACCTGTCTATTTGCATTTTTCTTGCTATATTTACTCTTTTTATAATGTCTGATGAACTTTCTTCTTTTCTATTATTTTGAAGTTCTTTATAGTTAATTTGTAAGGCCTCTATACATATGTCAAAACGATCTAGCATAGGCCGTGATATACGGCCCAAATATCTTTTAACCTGATTAATTGAACAGTTACACCGGTTCCTATCTGGATAAAAGCCACAAGAACATGGATTCATAGCTGCAACCATCATTAGATTAGATGGATATTTATATTTGCCATGAAGCCTTGATATATTAATGTAGCGGTCTTCAAGAGGTTGCCTTAAGACTTCTATTGTTTCTTTCTTAAATTCAGGAAGTTCGTCCAAAAAAAGAACTCCAAGATGTGCCAAGCTAATCTCACCTGGCTTTGGAATTGCACCTCCACCTACAAGGGCAGATTTTGTAATTGTGTGGTGTGGTGACCGGAAGGGCCTCTTGGTAATAAGTGCTTGGTTATCCATAAGGCCTGCTATACTGTATATTTTAGAAACCTCCATACTTTCCTCTAATGACAAATCAGGCATTATCGTTGGAATTCTTTTTGCTAGCATTGTTTTACCAGAACCAGGAGGTCCTATCATAAGAATGTTATGCATACCAGATACGGCTACTTCTATAGCTCTTTTAAGGGTTTCTTGACCAGAAACATCAGAAAAATCCAGTTTTTTATCTTTCTGTCCTTCTTTAAAAAAGAGACTCAAATCTATCTTTTCCTCTTCTTTAGAAAGGTCTCCATTTAAAAGGTCCACAGCTTCTTTAAGCTTAGAAATACCATAGACTTTAGTTCCTTTAATAACTGCTCCTTCTCTTGCATTACCCTTAGGAACAATAAATCTTTTAAAACCTTGTTCTTTTGCTGAATATATAATGGGCAAGATTCCGTTGACTTGATTAACTGAACCATCTAGACTAAGTTCTCCAATTATCAAAACATCTTTCAGAGCCTTCTCTGGGATATATCCCAAGGCCCCAAGAATAGCTATGGCAATGGGTAAATCGTAGGCTGTCCCAGCTTTTCTAATGTCTGCCGGAGAAAGATTGACTGTAATCCTTTTAGATGGTAAGCGGTAGCCACAGTTTTTCAAGGCTATCTTAACTCGCTCCCTTGCTTCTTTTACCTCAGAAGCAAGAAAGCCTACCATATCGAAGATGGGCAAGCCATTACTAACATCAGCCTCTACAGATATAATAAAGCTATCCAGGCCAAGTATGGCCCCACTAAATACTTTACTAAACATATATTTTATTACTCCTCCCATTGCTCTCCCACAAGGTCGGAATCATTTACATAGGCTAAGTATATCAAAAAGCTCTTACAACTGCAATATAAATGTAATTTTTGTTACTTTCATCCATATACCTCTTACCTTTATGTGACATTTACGTATTTACAACATATAATAAATAAAGATATATAAGGGTGATCTTATGCGTATCTATGATTTAAGAGAAAAAGAAGTTATAAATTGCCGAGATGGTCAAAGACTAGGATATGTCTGTGATGTTGAATTTGATATATGCAGCTGTGAGATCACACATATTATAGTTCCTGGTCCATGTAAGGTCTGGGGAATACTAGGCCGGGACCAAGAGTATGTTATTAGCTGTAAATGTATCAAACAATTCGGCATTGACGTAATCCTGGTAGATATTGATCCAGATAAACACCTTGTGAAGTACACTTAATATCTTTTCTCCTATAATACTATCCTTTTGTAAATGTTTTCTTGACCATTTGCATAAAATTCAATATAATTAAAGAGATAGATTTGTTTATTCTATATTATAGCTTTTATTATATATAGTCTAAGGATTAAGGAGGAAATTATCATGAAGTGTCCATTTTGTGGCGGGGACAGTACTAGAGTTATTGATTCAAGGCCATCTGATGAAGGGGCATCTATTCGAAGAAGAAGGCAATGCGATGATTGTAAGAGAAGATTCACTACATATGAAAAGGTGGAAGCTATACCTCTTGTTGTTATAAAAAAAGACAATACAAGAGAACCTTATGACC
>CAYOAJ010000198.1:0-3530 GCA_964401895.1 uncultured Herbinix sp. | reverse complement strand
AGATCCAAGATTGTATAGGGTATGAAGAACTCTAAAACTGCTTTTTGTAACTAATGTTCTTCCGTCTAGCCCCATACCACCAATTGATTCTGTTACCCAAGTAGGATCCCCTGAGAACAAGTCATTGTATTCTGGAGTTCTTAAGAAACGAACCATTCTTAGCTTCATTACGAATTGGTCCATTAATTCTTGAACTTCTTCTTCTGTTATTAAATTATTCTTTAAATCTCTCTCATAATATATATCTAAGAATGTTGTTACTCGCCCAAGACTCATTGCAGCACCGTCTTGTTCCTTGATTGCTCCTAGATATGCAAAGTATGTCCACTGAGTAGCCTCAAATGAATCCTTTGCTGGTTTTCTTATATCATAACCATAAGAATCTGCCATATCTATAAGTTCTTTTAATGCTCCTATTTGCTCAGATATTTCTTCTCTTAGTTCAACATCTGGTGCATCTAAGGATGGTCTTTCTAATAATTGCTTCTGATGTTCCTTTTCTTCAATTAGGAAATCAACACCATAAAGGGCAACTCTTCTATAGTCGCCAATAATTCTACCTCTTCCATATGCATCAGGAAGTCCAGTAATTATTCCTGAATGTCTAGCCTTACGCATATCCCTTGTATAAGCATCAAAAACACCATCATTGTGAGTCTTTCTATTGTTTGTAAAGATCTCATCTGTGTCCTTATCTAATTCATATCCATAAGCGTTTAAAGCATTCCTAACAACCCTAATGCCACCTTTTGGCATAATACCTCTTTTTAGGGGGTGGTCTGTTTGAAATCCTACGATTATTTCTTTATCTTCATCTATATACCCTGGTCCAAAAGCCGTGATTGATGAAGATATTTTTGTCTCAGCATCTAAAATACCTTTTTCATTTTCTTCCTTCATCAATTCCAAAACTTCATCCCATAATTCTGATGTTCTTTCTGTAGGTCCTACCAGAAAGGATTCATCACCTTCATAGGGGTTATAATTATGTTGTATAAAGCTTCTAACATTTATACCTGTCGTCCAACTACCAGGCTCAAAATCATACCATTCTTCTCTCATTTGTCTCATATTCTTCCTCCTTGTCTTCCACTTTTGGAAATAAAATAGTTACAAATAGCAATAGCATAAGACATTCTATATTAATATAATAATATAATAATCTCTTGTGTTTTATTCTACAACTATAATAGTAAATTAGATTTAAAAAGTCAATGGTAATTGATAATAGATATCATTATGTCTTATTGAAAAATGTGTAGCTATTGCACAAAAAACTCACAGCTGGTGTTTTTCGCTGTGAGTTTAACTAATTAATTATCCTATAAACATTTAACCCAAATCATCCGATATACTACTTGACGACTAATTACTTGACGACTAATTACTTGGAAGGAGCTTAGGAATGAATTTTGATTCTATAAATAAGGGCAAGGATTTTATTAATAGAAAACCCACCCCCAGGCAAGTTCAAGAAGCTCTTGAACTAAATAATTCTAAGATGAATACTGAGAGTAAAACTCTAGATATATCAAGCCTTAAAGAAGGAGAAATCATTAAAGGCTCTGTTATAGACTTGTGGTTTAATGAAGTAAAATTACTAGTGGAGCCAGAAGGCAAGATTCTTATTGCCCATCTATCAGAAGACGTCCCCCTATCAATTGGCCAAGATGCTCAGTTAATTGTTGCAAAAGATTTTTCCGGTCAATTTATACTTAGGCACAAGTCAGATGACAGCCAATCTTTAATTCAACAGATAAGTGAAAAAGCCCTAAGTGCCTCCAACCTTCCTATATCCGAGGAAAATGTGTCAATAGTTAAGGAACTTTTAAATCATCAATTGCCTATAAACAAAGACACTTTGCAAACTTTACATAAATTCGCCATAAGACACCCAGAAGCTAAAACTTCAACCTTGGTATCTATGTATAAAAATGAGATTCCTATAACTACTAAAAACATTGAGCAGTTTGATTCTTATCAACAAGAAAGCCATCAACTACTTAATGTCATCCACAAGATAGAGGAAAATATTAGTCAAACTATAGATAACATTAGTCAAAATGTAGTATTTACCGAGCAATTGCTTACCATACTTAAATCCAATCCAACTTATACTAATCAAGATTCCCTACCTATCTCTGATATATTATCTCAGGAGCAGACACAAGCTCTGGCAAATTATTTAGACCCTTTTTCTCTAGGGGAAAATCAGCTTGAAAGTATTAGAGAGGGAAGTGCTAACCTTACTGAGCTCTTAGATATTTACACAGAAATACTTTCCGAATATCATTCTGACTACCAGAATGAGAATGTTGTTCTAGAACAAGATAAGCTAGCACAAAATCCAGTGTTGCCACAGGATCTTCACAGCCTATTTAGGTCTACTGAATACTCAGAGACAATAAGACAAGCCTTCCATATTCGGTGGACAATTCCTTTGAAAAACCTTCCTAAGGAAAAGACTGTTTCAAATCTTTACAGGATTCTTGAAGAGGATATGGAGTTACTAAGTAAAATAGAAAGCGCTAGCAGTAAAGCAATTGATGATTCAATAAATTCTATAATGAAAGAAGAAACTAAGAATGTGCAAGATAATATGAACTTTATGAAGGACCTCAACCAGCTTATACAATATATACAGCTGCCTGTTTTTCTAAAGGATCGGGATCTTCATGTGGACCTATATGTTTTAAGCAAAAAGAAAGCCCTTCTTGATAAGAAGGACAGTTTTACTGTAATTATAGACCTAGATATGGAGCACCTAGGCCCTATTAATATTAAATTGATTATGTCAGATAAGAATATTCAGGCTGACTTTTTATTAGTTGATCCTGAGTCTGCTAAGCTAATTGAAGAAGAACTGGATCAAGTTAAGGCAAGCCTAGCCAAAAAAGGTTATTCCTTTAATGGCAAGGTTGATTTAAGAAAAGAAAAATCAATGGTTTTTGATGAAATACTAAATCAAAATGTCAATAAAGAAGGTTCTTTCAGATATTCTTTTGACATTAGAGCCTAGTACGCTAAGCTTTAATCTTTTAATCTAGTATTTCTTTTAAGATTTCACTTATCTTACTAGCATCCCCTTTACCTTTTAAGGCCTTCATACTCTGCCCTATAAGAAATCCCATTACCTTCTTCTCACCATTACGGTATTGTTCTACTGGCTTAGGGTTTTCTTCCAAAACCCTTTCAATGGTTTCCCTTAATTGCTTATCATCTGATACTATATAAAGTCCATTTGCCTCTATATAGTCTTCCGGATTAACATCTTCTATAAATATTCTTTCAAAAACTTCTTTAGCAACAGTACGGTTGATTTTCCCCTTATCCAGTATCATTATTAACCTTGCTAGATTTTCTGGAGAATAATTTATCTCATCAACATCCATAGCTTCTTGTCTTACAAGTCTCATTGTTTCAACAATTACCCAATTGGAAACTTCCTTTGGATTCTGGCAGATTTCTGTGGTTTTCTCGAAAATGTCTGCAAGATATTTGGAGCTTGTAATAATTTCCGCATCATAAGC
>CAYOAJ010000197.1:0-3536 GCA_964401895.1 uncultured Herbinix sp. | reverse complement strand
CTATAATAAATACACAAGTTACTTGACTCTGTGCTTTATTAAAGATATTATAATGATATTAGTACATATAATTCTCGTATAGTTCGTGCACTTAAAGTATATCAACTATACGTGGTAATGTCAAATAAATCTTTTATATTTTTTAAATAAATTGGAGGTTTTGTATAAAATGGTATCTTATGATAGGCTTTGGAAACTCTTGGTGGATGTAAAATTAAATAGAACTGAACTTGCTGCTAGATGTAAAATAAGCAGAAATACAATAGCTAGGATGGGGAAAAATGAACCTGTTAACATAGACGTATTAGAGAGAATTTGTATTGAACTTGATTGTGAGCTTGATGATGTTGTCGAAATAAAACTTTAACATTTGTAAGATGTTTGTTTAAAGCTAACAGTTCATATTGTATTATAATTTTAAAAAAGGCGGTAAATAGCCATTAGCTAAATACCAGCCTTTTAAGTATTAACGTTTTATAGCCCTTACTGACAGTTCATTAGAAGCAGTCTTTGCTCCAATCTTCTCATTGTTGATATAAGTTTTATTTATGTCATCTGTCTTTCTCAGATAAGTCTTTTGCACCCTATAAATATTTATTTATTAATTAACTTTAAATATGTTTCATACTTTTCTTTTACACTATCTTTTAATAAACATTCACTGCTATAATTTATACAAGTTGTGTTCCTGGGTAATAATAAATTGACTAGCAAATATGGTCGATAAAAACGAGCTCTAGTAAGTGTAGGGTTTAATTTTGAAATAATCTGGTCTATGGATTTTTTAAAATTAAAAGCTACCGTTTCTAGACTGTGTCTAATTCGCAACATCTTAACTATTATAAAAGTTCACAGTTAAGAAAACAAAAAAGATAAGCTCCGCCTCCCTCACATAACCAAACTTTATTTCCTCAATATCCACCTTACACAATTAACCCTTCTTCTTTCCTTTTGGCAAATGCTACAACCTCCTCTTCTTTCCTTTTATACTCCTTAATATTTTTCTCTTCCTTAAAAAAACTTATAATTCTATTTTTATACTTATGTACTTTTTCAGTTTTGAAAAAAAATCAAAAGAAAACAAAATAATAAAGCAAATTTTATCTGTTTACCCCCCTTATTAATTTTCTTATTCTTTACACTTATATCTTCTCACCACCTACACTACAAATAAATATCCTTATCTTAGCCAATATCCCCACTTCTTTTTCTTTTCAAAATATTCTTCTTTATTTTTATATTCTCGTAATTCTTCCATTTTCAAGCTATCCCTTTGACTTTATCGCTTTGTCTTTCTCCTGCACAGTCAAAGTTATTTTATCTCTATTTCACACACCATATCTGCATATATATCATAACCATCATTTCTACACACCCATTTATCATGAAACCATTGTAGGTCTTGCTCATCCTCACAGCTTTTTTCATTTTTATCTGTGCAGATTACCCTGGCCTTTTAATTAAGTTAAACAAGAAATAATAATAGAATATAGGTAAAAGCGTGTCGGCTCGATGGCACACCTTGGTATGAAAAACATCAGCTTAGTGACGCATGTAGGGGAGGATGGGTGTCAGCTCGTTAATAGACTTTCATCTTGGCTCATAAACCTTTGCCTGTCTTTTGGAATAGACGATCCAAAACACCCTTTAAACATCCTATACTGAAACGCTTCTCCCTATTATTAATTCGAACATGTGTTCAGGCATGCTATCTGTTTTTCACTTACTACTCATCAAAAACTCCAGATAAAAGATAAGACTCATACATCATCTTTGTAATACTACTTCCCTCACCAAAAGCCTCATAAGACCCCCTCCAAGCTCCTTTAAAGCTATCCCTAGCTTCCTGATACATCTTTGCCTCCTGTTGCCTTGAACCCAGCTCTGCAAGTATCATAATGCTTTCCCAATCTTTCTCTCCATATTCTTCAACTGTAAGCTCATAACATCTCTCAATGTTCTTTGCCGCCATCTCAGGTTCTTCTAAGCTACCATAAATCCTAGCCTTCCATAAGTAGATTTTCTTATCCTTAGATTTAAAACTTTCCACAACACTATAGGCATCATAAATGATTTTCTTAGCAAGCTCTTTTGCTTCCAAATTATTAGCACTTACTTTAATCTTATTTAGACTATCTTTAAGATGTATTGTTTCTTCATTGCCAAACTCTTCTTTTTGAAATTCATATATTTTTCCTTCCTCTTCTAGCTCTTTGTCTAAATTTGCAATGTCTACTGCCGTGTTTATTAGACTCTTATATATACTTAGGGTTTCCCTTGCTTCTTCCCCATATATAACCTTTGCCTTTTCATAAATTTCAACTTTCATATTTAAAGCCTTTTCATGTTCATAATTATTACCATAAGCACTTGCCAGTTGACGCTGGGCCGATAAAGTCAAACTATGGTCCTCTCCCAAATGCCTCACACACCCCTTATAAGCATCTTTGGCTATAACCAAGCACTTATCTGGATCTGAATAGTAATAAGAGTCTGCCATATCATACAAAGCTTCTAAGGTCTTTATATCTTCTTTCCCATGAGTTTGCCAAGCCTTTATATATCGCATTTCCCGAAGGCTTGCAACCCTTTCATCTTCTTTCATCCTAAAGCCATAAGCACTTGCCATCTTATTAATAATATTAGGTATATTAGGATCCCTCCCATCAAAAAGCTCAAAACAATCTTCTAAAATCACAGCAAGCTCATCCTCTGTTTCTTCATAATAATCAAGCTCTTTTCTACAAGCAATGAGATTAATTCTTGCCCCTATTGTTCTATAGTCGCATTCTCCAAATTGTTCATGGTAAATATCATAGGCCTTTTTTGCATTACTATAAGCCTTATCGTATTTCTCATTAACTAAAAATATCTTGGATCGATCTCCGTAGATTGTAGCCTCTTTCTCATTATCACTGTCCCATCTTCCTAAAAACCTATTAACTATCTTCTCTGTTTCCCCGCACTTACCTTCCTTAGCTAATTCTTTCAGATGAGGCTTAATAATATTATTGTATTTTTCAAATAAATCTGTATCATTCTTATCACTTTCCATTAGATTAATTGTATATTCATCTAAAATCCGTCCATATTCAGGATCCTTAATGGATTTACCCTTAAGCTCCTTTATATATTCCTTAGGTTTCATATCTTTGGTGGTATCTTTTCCCTTATCATACACATCTTTTTTGTATTCCATAAAATTTATTATTCTCATAAGTAGGTCCTCCTATTGTGAAAGATAATAGTTTACATGTTTTAATTGTTGGTTCCTATTTCCTATCTCTACTATTTTCTTCTATTTTTTAATACCATAAGTTTCTTTAATCTTTCTAATTCGCTCTCTTTCTGTCCTACCTGTAATTGCATTTTCTAGATGCTTGCACTTGTCTAAGAGACTCTTTTCCCTTTCTCGGTATCTATCCATGTATTTTCTATATTCCTCTTCTTCCATCTTTCTTTTTCTGCGAAAGTAGTTTATATCCGCTGACCATTCTAGGCTATATTTACTAAAGTCCCTTAGTATTGCCTTAGCA
>CAYOAJ010000196.1:0-3568 GCA_964401895.1 uncultured Herbinix sp. | reverse complement strand
ATGTTCATTAATGACATCTCTTAATTCTTGAGGAAAGGAGTAGTCTTCGGCTATCTTAAGGTTTTCCTCCATATAATTACCTTGCCTAATCTTACCTACCTCGTGAAATCGTCCTCCAGCCTTACTTAACTTTGGATCTGCACCTATTTTTTCAGCAGCTTTTTCAGAAAGATTTCCTATTAACTTAGAATGTTCATATAAACTTTTAGAATGGTTCTTAATTTCAGTCCAAAGTTCATTGTCCTCACTAAGTAGTAGCTCATATTCATCTACTTGCTTGCTCTTATAAATCTTATATATTAGATGTGCCAATATTAAAATAAAAATTAAAACTAACAAGGATTTAATATAATCATATGTATAATCAAAAATAAAATTATTAATTACAAAAGCTAGTGTGATGTTAGTAGAAATAATAATAATTGATGCATATACAAAACTAGATTTCTCTTTTAAATAATTTGATAATGTAATCATTAAGAGGCCAACAATTAATAGATGTATTGTC
This sequence comes from uncultured Herbinix sp., assembly GCA_964401895.1. Taxonomy (GTDB): domain Bacteria; phylum Bacillota; class Clostridia; order Lachnospirales; family Lachnospiraceae; genus Mobilitalea. The sequence continues at coordinate 3,060 of CAYOAJ010000196.1, read as the reverse complement.
TGTTCGGGCCTTAACCCACTGTTTATACTTAATAAAATCGTTATATTCAAACAAGTCATCAAAGCTAATTTATCATCTATAAGCATAGCAATAAGCAATGAACCTAATAACCAAAAGATATATACATTAGGAGAATAAGGTTGCATAGCTAAACATATAGAAGCAATATAACTAAGGGTAAAAAAGATTTTTGAAGACTTCTTATTCATAAGATAACGATTTTTCTGCATGTTTATATAAAAGACTATAGTTGATGAAAGAAGTAAAACTATTAATGAAGATTTAATAATATCTACTGTGTCTTGTCTTTTTAAGACTGCAAAAATAACCACTACCAAAACAGATAGTAGTGGCAATATAGGCACAATAAATCTACTACTATTATTATTTTCTTCTTTCATTTTTCTTGCTCCTAGTATTACCATACTTGTATTTTGCCTTACTCTTCTCTTGTTTGCTGTCATATTCATCATAGGCTTTTACAATTCTCTGTACAATAGGATGTCTTACAACATCTTTATTAGTCAAATAGGAAAAACCTATATCATCAATCTTCTTTAATACAGTAACTGCATTTTCAAGACCTGACTCTTGCCCTCTTGGAAGATCTTTTTGGGTTAGGTCACCAGTTACTACAACCTTTGAACCGTATCCAATCCTAGTTAAAAACATCTTCATTTGAGCCTTTGTTGTATTTTGTGCTTCGTCTAAAATAATAAAAGCATTATTTAATGTTCTTCCACGCATATATGCAAGAGGGGCAACTTCTATTAAACCTTTTTCTGTATTTCTAATATATGCTTCAGGCCCCATAATTTCATATAAGGCATCATAAAGTGGCCTTAAATATGGATCTACTTTACTTTGTAAATCCCCTGGTAAAAATCCTAAATGTTCCCCTGCCTCAATAGCTGGCCGAGTTAAAATTATCTTATCCACTTCATCATTCTTAAAAGCGGTTATTCCCATTGCCATTGCAAGATAGGTCTTACCCGTTCCTGCAGGGCCTACCCCAAAGACAATCATTTTATCTCTCATGTTATCTATATAGGCCTTTTGCCCTAAAGTTTTAGGTTTTATTGCCTTTCCATTAATTGTGTGACATATAATATCCTTATCAATTTCAAGAATAGCTTTTTCATTATTCTCAAAACTTAAAGATAATGCATAATTAACCTCTTGGTCTGTAATGTCATTACCTCTTTTAGAAAGTTCCAGTAATTGAAGAAAAACACTCTTTGCTTTTTTAACATCTTCTGCTGATCCAATAATTTTAATATCGCTATTTCTAGAAATTATTGTTACATTAAAGGTTTTCTCAATTTTTTTAACATAAACGTCAAAGTCTCCAAAAATATTTTTTTCATGTTCTACTGGAATGTTAATTATGGTCTCTATCAAGCTCATCAATCAGTTCCATCCTCCACTCATCTTCCTCTATTTCTCTATATTCCCAAGCAGCTTCTTCTACGTGAATTCTACCCTCAGCAACACAATGATTATTCTTAATAGATATAGTAACATTGTTTTCAACAATTGTAACATCATTATCAATTAATTCTTCTAAGTATCTATCAAGTCTTGCCTTTCCAATAGCAATAGCCTCTTCTTTAGTATATTTATTAGTCTCTTTCTTATACTCTTTTGCAAGAAAAGTACCATAGGAAAATGGCAAGTAAAAAGTATCTGTAATATGAACCTTTTTTTCATCAATAATTATATCATAGTTGTCATATGAATATCTAGGATTATAAAGAAATAATTTTTTATTCAAATATGATATGTAGTAACTCTTCTTTGTTTTCCCTGTAAAAGTCTTTTCTATATAATCTAAAGGAAAGGAATCCTTGTAATCATAATAGGATTTACACCTTATTGTAGCGCTTGCTACAATAGGCCTTTTTTCTATAATTTCTTCAAAATCACTCATGATTTCCAAGACTCCAGATACTAAAAGGTCACCTTTTTTAACTACATCACCTGGCCTTACTTGTGGTTCACCTGTTTGGGTAATAATACTTTGAATAATTCCATCTTTACTAGCAACAATATGACTTGGTGTGGTAACTTTCTGAATAGGTATTGGCATATTGGTTTCTGTTATCTTAATAATAAGTCTAGTCCCTTTGATTTCAGCAGATACCCAACCTATATCCTTATACTCTAACCTTATATCTTCTTCAATCTTTTGACAATTGATTTTTGACTTTTTCATTCCAGCAGATACATTGTTGTCATCAAGAAATTTAATCAAAGTCTCAGGAGTATATTTAGATTCCCCAGAAAAACTAATATTCCATATATATAATGACATAATATAAACCAATATGATACAAGCTAATACACCAAGAAAAAAGGCTTTTCTCCTTTTGTTTTTTTTAAGAAAAAAAGGAAGGCCTCTTTTTTCTATAATTCTAGGTACAATACCAGTTTTTCTAATTATAGGCTTTAAGCTCTTGAAATCCTTTATGGAAATATTAAATTGATATTTTCCATTTACCCTTGTAAGATTCCATATGTATATTTTCCTGTAACTGCACAAATTAATAAAGCGTTCTGGTGAAATACCTTTAATTTGAATAATAAGATAGCCTTTAAATAAGCGCCAGACTTTTAATAGCATCTTGAAACCCCCAAAAATCTTTGTTTTTACTGATAATAAATAGCACTGATATATCCTGTAATTCTTATTTCATCTTCAGTAAAATATAATATTTTTAAATGTTTACCTTCAATGCATATCTGATATGATTTTGACCTAATCTTTATTTTATTATTGTCAAATTCAATAATTCCTTTTGAATTTTCTACCCGTATTTCATTTCTTCCAGTTATGGTTATTATAGCTGCTCCGGCTATAAGGTCCGCTGGGAGATTTAGATGGCTTGACAACTCTTCAAGACTGGTCAATTTATCTTCTTCTTTTCTTTTTCTTTTTTTATTAAAACCTTTATATAAAATGTCTTTATTTTCCTTCTTAAATTTATTATGGTTGGATTTAAGCTTTTTGGCCATATAAGCCCCCCTAAGTTACAGATACTATTAATAATATATGTTTTT
>CAYOAJ010000195.1:0-3595 GCA_964401895.1 uncultured Herbinix sp. | reverse complement strand
CTAATACGGTATATCGTGCGGCCGGTGTCAGTTCGAATATTTTTGCTTCTACAAGTAATCTTGCTCTTACAGTATCTCTTCAAAATGATTTATCAATGGTTATGCCTGTCGCGCAAAAAATTGCAAACGTATTTACTAATGCAGTAAATACGATGTTTGGTAATTCCATTGTAAAATTTAAGTATAATATTCTTCCTATTAGCTATTATAATGAGAAAGAATTTTTGGATAATACTTACAAAGGTGCTACTACTGGATATAGTTTTATTCTTCCTGCTTTAGCTATGGGGTTAAATCAAAAAGATATTGTAAATGTAAAAGACCTTGAGAATGATTTACTTGGTTTGCGCGAACGCCTTATTCCACTTCAAACGTCTTACACAGAAAGTAGTAATTCAACCGGTAATGGCGCAGGTAGGCCAAGCTTACCCGATGATTAGAAATCAGATAAAACTATTCGCAATATCTAGTCTCAAGGCTCCGGTGAAGATGGAGGCAATGAATAATGGAAGACCAGTTGAAAGATTTTCAACGGCAACTCCAAGTAGTTGTCTATGAAATAAAATCAAAATTTAATGAAATTAGTAGCATAGCCCGCGCACGCATTTTTTATAAGGGGTAGAACAGGAATGCTACTTATATAACAGAGGAGTTACCTATAGTCCTAAATTGCTTTCTGCCTATCTCCGATAAAAAAGAGGACCGGTTTGTTGCTGGCATATCCATGGGTGGCTATGGGGCCTATAAATGGACTTTTGATAAGCCAGAGTACTTTGCAGCTGCAGGTAACTTTTCCGGTTTTTCATTTATAGATGAATTACTAAAGGAAGATCTAGGATCTCTTTCCGAGGAAGATAAGCTAGGAGAGAAGGGTATATGCCAGCTGGTATGGGGTTCTTATGAAAACATGTTAGGAAGTAAGAGTGATACAAGATATATGGTTAATAATGCAGTTAAAAATAATCTTGATCTACCAAGAATGTTTGCTGCCATGGGAACTGAGGATTTTAGCTATAAACATGGACTAAGGTATTTGGAGTTTATGAAAGATAATGGTATTGATGTGGAATACAAAGAAATACCTGGAGGCCATGAGTGGAAGGTGTGGGATACTGCTGTAAACACCTTTATTAAATGGGCTTTAAATAAATAAAAAAACAAAAGAACCATGTGAAATTGTTCAGAATGTCACATGGTTCTTTATAATAATATTTTTAGAAAAAATCCTTGTCAGTATAATAGTCTTCAATTAACTTATCAAGATAATCAGAGTTTTGCTCTCCAAATTCATTTTCAATATCCTTCTTAATTGCATCGGTAAGCTTGAAATAGTGAAATTCAAATGAATCCTCATTATCCTCATCATAACCTTCATTAACCTCTTTGAATTTCTCCACATAAGTTTCGTCTATATTATCTGCTAGCCAGCTATTAATCTTATCTGTTAATTCTTTCTCTTCTTCAACTTCAGGCCTTAGTATTTTTGCTTTTTGCATAGTATTTAGTCCTAGATATATAAAGAATATAAATATTCCTCCCATAACAAGATTGGGAATAAGACCATTAAGTAGATTGATCTTTCCTATTATATTGAGAAATACAAATATTAATCCAGCTACTCCAAAGAAAAAGAAGGTATAATAAGAAGATGTATAGTCGCTATATCTTTCTTCCTTTGTAATATAGGCTGTAGAATGGTTTTCATCATCATCTGTTTCCTCTAGTTTTTGATTAGAATCAAAATCTTCATTATCTAGATTCTCAGAGTCTTTTTCCACATAATGAAAAGCCTGATATAGTTTTTTGGCCTCTTCTAAATTAGTTTCTGTAACTGAAAGAATATATAGACCATTCTTATCATTATAATCAATTACTGAATGCAGATCAGAAAAGTCAAAAAAACTCTGTAACTTTGTAACTAAGGCTTCTTCACGTGATTGATAAAATGGATGATACAAAACCACATCACAATCAATACATTTCTTTACCTTATCATCATATTCTTTTTTACAATTAGGACACCAAGGCATTTTCCCCAACCCCATTCAATTATTATTCTACTATAAAACGATGAAAATTCTTTTTACCCTTTTTAACAAGGATAGCGCCATCTTCATTAAAGTCTTCATTAGTCAATATCATGTTAAAGTCTGAAATCTTCTCGTCGTTTACTGATACTCCACCTTGTTGGATGTTTCTTCTAGCATCGGAACGGGAAGTAGCCAATTTTGCATCGCACATCATAGTAATAATATCAATTCCTTCTTCAAAAGTAGATGCTGGATAGCTAGTGGTAGGCATATCATCAGAAATAGTGCCTCCGATAAATAATGACTTAGAGGCCTTCTCGGCCTTTTTAGCTTCATCTTCACCGTGAACGATTTTAGTAATCTCATAAGCAAGAACTTCTTTAGCTTGATTGATTTTAGCATCTTCCAAGGCTCCAAGTCTTCTTACTTCTTCCATAGGTAGGAAGGTTAGTAATCCAAGACATTCTTCAACCTTAACGTCTTCTATGTTTCTCCAGTATTGGTAGAATTCATAAGGGCTTGTCTTATCAGGATCTAGCCAAACTGCTCCCTTCATGGTCTTGCCCATCTTAGTACCATCGCTAGTAGTTAAGAGTTTAAAAGTAAGTCCGTAGGCAGGCTTTTGTTCCTTACGACGAATCAATTCAACACCAGCTATAATATTAGACCATTGGTCATTTCCACCTAGTTGGAGAGTACAACTATAGTCCTTATTAAGTTTATAGAAATCATAAGCTTGCATTATCATATAGTTAAATTCAAAGAAAGTAAGTCCTTTTTCCATTCTTTGTTTATAACTTTCAGCTGCCAACATCTTATTCACAGAAAAATGTATTCCAACTTCTCTTAAGAATTCGACATAGTTTAGGTCTAACAGCCAATCTGCATTATTGGCAATAAGGGCTTTATCATCACTGAAGTCTATATATTTGCTAAGCTGCTCTTGAAAGCGTTTTGCATTGTAGTCAATTGTTTCCCTAGTCATTAGACTACGCATATCAGATTTACCAGAAGGATCACCAATCAAGGTAGTTCCTCCCCCAAGTAAGGCAATTGGTCTGTGTCCAGCTTCTTGCATGTGTTTCATTGCCATAACTGTAAGAAAGTGACCAGCTGTTAAACTATCTGCAGTTGCATCAAATCCTATATAAAAGGTAACAGATTCCTTACCTAATGCTTCTCTAACTTCATCTTCGTGGGTGCATTGTTCAATAAAACCACGTTCTTTTAAAATGTCATATACATTTGTAGACATATGTTTCCTCCTTAATAATTCTAATTAATTAGAATCATTATATATGATAATCCTTATTTTTTCAATTAATATTAAGATATAATTTATAAATACTAACTGCAAATTAATTTGATTCTATGCATAAGTAGTCTTATGGATAAATATAATTGAATAAGGAGGGATTTTTATGGTGGGAGATATGGAGGAAAAAATCTATAAAGAGGTTGAAAAAGGTGTTTCTAATAATATAAATGAAAATTTATTTGATACAGGTAGGGTATATCTTAATATTAATAATGACTTTTCCTTAGACAAGGAATCTACTAAGGAA
>CAYOAJ010000194.1:0-3597 GCA_964401895.1 uncultured Herbinix sp. | reverse complement strand
TGGGGGATTGATCATGGAACCTGGTCTGTATTAGTTCATATGTATCCAGACAGAGAAATACCCTTATTTCAAATTAGTATAGATGCCTATGCTTCTCCAGAATGCCATTACAAAATAGGCCAGGAATTAAGAAGCCTAAGAGAAAAAGGTGTACTTATATTTGCTTCAGGCAATATAGTACATAACTTAGGAATGGTTAATTGGGATATGGAGAAGAAGGGTTATGATTGGGCATATAAATTCGACAACTTTATATATGATAATATTATGAAGAGGAATCATAAAAATATTTTAGGATATAGAGGATTGGGGGATTTAGCCAAGCTAGCGGTACCAACAACAGACCATTTTGATCCTTTATTATATGCTCTTGGGGCTACCGATGAAGAAGATAAAGTTAGGGTATACAATAAATCATGTGAACTTGGTTCTTTAACAATGACAAGCTATATCTGGAGTTAATATTAAGTATCTAAACATATAAAAAGGACCTCTTAAAAGTTAAAGCTAAATGAATAACTTTTAAGGGATCCTTTTTTATCTATTATTTTTCCAATATACTTCTTAAATTATTACTTTGCTCATTAATAGAAGACATTTTAGCTACAGATAAACCATATGATACCCCTGAAGAAATAAAAGCTTGAATAACCAAGAGGGTAGAAATAAAGGCAGTTAAGCCTACGTTAAATTTGTTAACCTTGCCCACATCAAATCGAACTAATGTATTATCATTCATATGAAATCAACTCCTTTGCTTTATGATAAAAAGTTACTCTTTAATTAAATATACTTTAATTCTAACGAACTTAAACAAAATTTCAATCAAATTTCCATCTATCAGCCTGAAGGGTTGTCAAATTTCTATTTTAATAGTATTATATATTTAGAAACTAATAACATCTTAAGAAAGGAGATACAAATGAAAAGAGTAGCTATATTATTAGAAAATCTATTTGACGAAAGAGAACTTGTTTATCCTTACTATAGGTTGTTAGAGGAAGGATTTCAGGTGGATTTAATAGGTTCTGAAAAGGATACTATTTACACATCAAAATCTGGTCTTACAGAAAAAAGTACCCACGGATCTGATGAAGTTTCTGCTAACGATTATGATGCTCTTGTAATCCCAGGTGGGTTTTCCCCAGATTATATGAGAAGAAGCAAGGCTACAGTTGATTTTGTTAGAGATATGGATAGGGCAAACAAGCCTATTGCTGCAATATGTCATGGTGGATGGATGCTAGCTTCTGCCTGTGATTTAAAAGGTAAGAAGGTTACTTCATTCTTTTCAATTAAAGATGATTTAGTTAATGCAGGAGCAGAATATGTAGATGAGGAAGTAGTAGTTGATGGTAATATCATTAGCTCTAGAACCCCAAAGGATTTACCAGTGTTTGTGAAGACATTAATAGATAAAATAGGATAGTAAGGCAAATTAAATTTGCATAAGAAAATGACTAAAAAACAGGAAAAACATTGATAAAAGTAGAAAAGGAATATACAATAAAGGGGAGCCTATACTTCTTATTTATTAGAAGGGGGTTCCCTTTTTAAAACATTCTACTATAAAAACACTATTGATGAGGAGGGGGAAATGGATAGGAACCGTCTGAATTTTAATTCCAAAACTTTTTATGTAATAAAGATCCTTATTATTTTATTGCTAATTATTTTTGCATCCGCCCTTGTTTATCTTACGGGGGGCACTCATATGGCATTTACTCATTTTATGTACATACCTATAATCTTATCATCTTTTTTCTTCGGAACTAAAGGTGCAATAATAACATCCCTGATAGGTGGATTAAATTTAGGACCATTTATGCCTCAAAACGTGGAGCACCAGTTAATGCAAGACCCTTACAACTGGACATTTAGAATTGTGATATTTGCAATAATTGGTACGTTTTCAGCAATGCTTTTTAACCAATTTAAAGCTTATAAGGAAGCAGAGATTGAGAACTCTTATAAAAATTTAATAACAGGTTCCCCAAATATTAATAAATTAAAATCAGATCTAGATGACCTAATAGATTTAAAAACAGATTTTTCTTTACTTGGATTTAAGATAATGAACATAGCAAATATTAGGCAAAACATTAGTAATAATATAAGTGTTAAAGCACAAAAAAAAGTAATAAAAGTGTTATCTGATATATGTAATACAAATGTTTATTCTGCATATGATGATCAATTTGCAGTTATTTTACCCAATAAAGATGTAGAAGAGGCGCAAATATTAGGTGATGTTTTTCTCGACAAGGCACTTAATCCCTTAAGAGTAGACGGCTTGAGTATTGGACTTCTTATAAAGGGTGGAATTGTGAATTATCCTCGACATGGAGAAAACGCCTACGATCTTGTTAAAAAGATGAGTATGATTTTGGATAGGAAAACTGATGAAATAGGAATTGATATATATGATAGTAAATTGGATGACAAGAGTAAAAAACACACCGAAATAGTAACCAGCCTTATGCAAGCTATAAAGAATGAAGAGTTCTTTTTACACTATCAACCCAAGATAGGGATAAATGGCAACAACAGTAAGAGTGTAGAGGCCTTAATTAGATGGAACCATCCCACAAGGGGACTAGTCAGCCCAGCTACATTTATAAGCATAGCAGAAGAAACAGGACTTATTGTAGAGATAACAAAGTGGGTAATTAAAGAGGCGATTCAGCAAAAAGAGAAGTGGAAAAAAGCTGGAATGTCAATAAAAATATCAATTAACATCTCATATAAGGACTTAAGTAATAAATCTACAATGGACTATTTGAGGAAGATATCCAAAGATGGAAGACTTGATTTATCTCTTTTTGAACTTGAACTTACGGAAAGAAATATTCCGGAGAATATAGGTGCGTTTTTACCGATTTTTAATGAGATAAAGAAGAGTGGTATTAAACTTGCACTTGATGATTTTGGGACAGGGTATACCACATTAGAAGAGCTATTTTGTTTACCTATGGATTACATAAAAATCGATAAATCTCTTATTGACAATATTGATACTCCTACCTACCACCTGTCAGTGAAATCTATAATAGAAATTGCTCATAGTTTAGGGAGAAGGGTTATAGCAGAAGGAGTGGAACATAAGGAACAATTAGATATCCTAAGAGATATGAATTGTGACTATATTCAGGGGTATTATATGTCGAAACCAATACCAGCTGATGAGCTAATAGATTTTTATTCAAAACAAGATTTAAAAGTGTAGCATTATAATAATAAGAGCTTCAAGACCTGTTTATCCAGGACTTGAAGCTCTTTTAATAAGACGTATATTTTATTTTCCAATTCTTTTTAATAGATAAGGTATTGCTTCTTCAAAGTTAACACCATAGTCACGACCATTAGGATCATCAATGGTAAGCTGGATAGACTTAGCTGTGTAATCAGCTGCAATAGGTATTGCCTCCTGCCAAGTTAGGTTATTTTGAATTGCACCAACTAAGCTACTAGAGAAAATATCACCAGTGCCATGATAGCTTCTTTCAATTAGCTTATGCTCATAGTAGAAATACTGATACTTTTCTTTGTCATAACCCATAACTCCAGTGAAGCCCTCTTTAAAACCAACACCTGTTA
>CAYOAJ010000193.1:0-3603 GCA_964401895.1 uncultured Herbinix sp. | reverse complement strand
AGTGTAAGAAAGAAAATTATAGATGCAAAAATTACAATTGTTGGCCCAGTTGCTGTTCCTATGTAATAAGAAACTACAAGTCCCGTAACTGCAGAGAATATAGATATCATAACTGAAAAGAGATGGTACTCTCTCATATTAACAGATATATTTCTACTAGCTGCAGCAGGAAGAATTAAAAGAGCATTTATTATAAGAAGCCCTACCCATTTAATAGAAAACATAACAATAATGGCCAAGAGAACGCTAAAAGCATCTTCAACTAAGTTGCAATTAATGCCTTTACTTTTTGCTAAACTTCTATTTACCCCTACAGCATGCATTTTATTAAATGCAAAGATCCAAAATATTATTGTACCTACGAATATTATAGCCAAGGACCTTATATCTCCAATGGAGATGCTTAGTATATCTCCAACAAGTAAAGAAGAATATTTAGCAAAATTCCCTCCCCTAGATAAAATCATAAGCCCAACTGCTACAACAAAAGAAGAGAAGGCTGATATGACTGTATCTGTTGACATGGAACTTCTTCTCTTTATCCTATTTAATAACAAGGCAAATATTATAGCAAATGCTGTGGTTATTATATTACTATCTATAATCCCTAAAAGACTTCCTATTGCCACTCCTGTAAGCGCAGAATGTCCAAGGGCATCAGAAAAGAAGGCCATCTTGTTATTAACAATCATGGTTCCTAGTATTCCAAAGAGGGGAGCTATTATTAGAACCCCTAACAAGGCATTCTTCATAAATGCGTATTCAACCCAATTAAAGGGCAGAAGCATTTCCATAACATCATATATCTTGTCCATAAAAACTCCTATCTAAAAATCTTCTTGAACTCTTCACTAGCAAGAACCTCATCTGGTTTTCCTTTTTTAACAATAGTTTTATCAAGTAAGATTACATTGTCTGCATATTCCCTTACAAATTCAAAATCATGGGAAACTATTATCATTGCTAAATCATATTCCTTCTTAAGCATCCCTATGTTTTTATAAAAAAGTTCCAGTCCATTTCTGTCTATTGCAGAAGCAGGCTCATCTAAAAGCAAAAGATTAGGAACCGGAGTAATAGCTATGGATAATAGTACCCTTTGTAATTCTCCACCTGACAGGTCTGATACCCTCTTATCTATAAGGTCATGGGCTTCGAAAATCGCCAGTTGCTCTTTCACTATCTTGTATAGCTTTTTGCTCTTTTTAAGAAAGATTGGAAGATTGCTAATATATCCAGCATACAAATCATAGATACTCATTGGAGCATTTCTCTCTATATTAATATGTTGAGGTACATATCCTACTTTAAGCCTCTCCTTTTTATTACTACTTAAGTTTATAAATTCTATACTTCCTTCATGTCTTATTTCACCTAAGATTGACTTAATTAATGTAGATTTACCCGCACCATTTCTACCAATTATAACTGTAATTTCTCCACAATGGATATGAAGATTAATATCTTCAATTATAGTAGTTTCACCATATCTAACACTAATGTCTTTCATCTTAATGCAGTGGAGCCCGCAGTATGTATTCTCATCCATGGTACTTGCCTCCCTTCCCTTACATATAACCTTTAACACTTTGTGACTTATATTTTAATCTATGGCTTGCTTTAAGGTAAGAAGGTTGTCCTCCATTGCATCTATATAAGATCCAGTGGATCCATCACCTGTTACAGCAGAATCAATAATAAATATCTGGGCATGGGTTTCCTCTTCTATACGGTCGGATATAGAGTTACCAAACTGCAATTCAGTAAATAAATATGGTATATTCTCTTCATTAATCAATTCTATGACCTGGGCAATCTCACTTGCACTTAGGGATTTATCTCCTTCAACTTCAATAGTATGAACCACATCAAAGCCTATCCTATCTGCCAAATATGCAAATGAATCATGAAATGCCACAACTTTCTTTTGCCCACTTGTCTTCTTATCTACTAATTCATTATATTTTTCATTAAGCCCTCTTACTTGGTCAATGTATTTATCTGCATTCCCATTAACTTTAGCAATGGCATCCTGCCAAACCTCGCCTGTTTTATGTTCTTCTATATAACTAATAAGCCCATCTCTTACATTGACAATCTGCTTAGTATACCTATCCGGATCAAGCCAAATATGAGGGTTAGGCTCTCCTTCGTGCTCCTGGCTTTCTAGCATATCAATATCTTTACTTGTATCAATTATATATAAGTCAGGATAAGCTGCAACCACATCACCTATAAAGCCCTCCATTCCCCCACCATTCATAACAAATACGTCTCCGTCTTCTAATAGTTTCATGTTGTTAGTTGTTAACTGATAATCATGGGGGCAGCCTGAAGAAAAATCCGTCAAACTACTAAGCTGAATTTCAGTTATGTCTAAACCTAGGTTAGAGGCTATTATATAGACCGGATAAAATGAAGTTACAAGGCTTATGTTTTCCCCACCCTGGATTTCTTTCTCATCATCCTCTGAGAAAACATTTAAGGCTATTACAGTAGCTGCTATTATTACAAGCATTATTATAATCAAAGTATAAATTTTCTTTTTCATTCCATCACCTACTTATTAATATTATGTCACCTTTCATTAGTAAATTATATTATAGAATATTGACCTAGGTCAACTTATTTAAACCTTAAATTACTAAAATGATTGACGGGATATAAAATAGGCCTTTAAAAACCAGCTGTCTCTTAGATGGCCCACGCTGCGGTTCTAAAAGCCTATTGGCTCTAATTCTCTGAATTAGATCTTTGTTTTTCTTCTTTAATTCTTTTTCTTTCTTCTAGTATAAGTGGCTTAGCCTTAGCATTAACAGCTATCCCTATACCCATTAGTGTCCAAAATACCGGTGCAGTGGTTATACTTGAGTCATTGGCTAAACCTGTTACCATATAGGCTATGGTTCCAATAAATATTGCCACTCCTACTTGTGAATAGTAGCTGGTGAAACGTCCTCTAATATATAATCTAAAGCTTTGCACAAAATACATACCGTAGAATACTAGGAAAGCTATTAAGGATAGCAATCCTGTCTCTATAGCTATCTGTAGGTACATGTTATGGGGTTTTGTGAGTAAGGTTTCATCATAACCCATTAGTGTTAGATCCATATAATCCTGCTGGGGAAATGCCATTGCAAATGTATCAGGGCCAGAGCCAAGTACTATATAATCTTTAATCATAGGAATCGTTCTTGACCAAATGTATCCTCGTCCTGATGCAAAACTTTCATAACCATCAAATACTGCTGCAGGAGCCTTGATCATATGATCAGGCCTACCCTTATCATTAATATAATAAAATGTCCCATCCTCTTGACTATATACAAAAACCCAGTCATGCCCTGCCACTCCAATCTGAAAAAAACCATAGTAGTCAGGATCCGGCTTAACTGTTATTCCTTTAAAACGTTCATCAGTTATTGTTATTGTGTTTGTTTCTGGATCTAAATCACCTGTCACCGTCATATTATCTTCATCCATTATTTGAAACTTTTTTCGAAAATACCAACCAATAAAACTTGAATTGAGAATACCCAGCAACGCTTTATAACTAATTTTTGCGACATCAAGTTTTAACTTAAGAACAAATAAAAGTGT
>CAYOAJ010000192.1:595-3605 GCA_964401895.1 uncultured Herbinix sp. | reverse complement strand
GGAGTGAATAAAAATATCCACATAGCTCCCACCATTATTAAACTATAACTTTTTTGTGTGGTTGTATTTTTTGCTACATGTTCAGGTAATGATATTTTATATATCTGAGCTTTGCTTATTTGTCTCATTAATTCTGAATGATTATTAAGTAAGTCATTTGAAACTTCTTTTTGAATAGAGTTAGATAAATATTGATATGCCACCTGTCCCTTTGTACTATTATAATCTAAGTAAAACTTTATTTTACTATTATCTAAAGAATCAATATATATATCTATCTCTTCTTTCATGAATGCGCTTTCTGCCTGATTAATGTTTTTAAATTGTATATAATCAAATTCAAGTTCCTCAGTAGGGTAATTTTCAAGAACTTCTATAAGCATATTGTTTTCGGAAACAATTCCTACATTAATGCTCATCACACTTTTACTATGCATATAATAGTTAATAGCTAACATTAAAATCGGTAAAATCAAAGTTGATAAATACAATACCCAATTTCTAAATAATACTTTGTTTTCTTTTTTTATCATTCCCCATAATTGTTTCATTTTCCTTTACCTTTCCGTATAAATCCTCCAAAGAATAAGTTTTAGTATTAATATTTATTATTTGAATGTCTTGTCCAAAATCATACATAAATTCATACAAAAGATTACTGCTTATACTTGTTTCATAATGTTCATCCCCTAAGCTAGCACAATAATATTTTGATAAAAAAGGAGACTTCTTACTTTTAAATGTAATATGTATATTATGTTCATCAAAATACTTGTTAATTAAATGTCTTGTATCTCCAGATTCAATAATGTATCCTTTATCCATAATTATTAATTGCTCTACTATGTTGTTTAATTCATACAGATCATGTGACGAAATAACAATTTGCATATTAGGCCTTTGAATAAGCTCCTTAATAATGTTTGTAAATTCCACTCTTGCTGATGGATCTAATCCAGAAAAGGGTTCATCTAAAAATAAGACTTCTGGTTTATTCATTATACTAATAAGTAAACTTACTTTCTTCTTCATACCTGTAGACAATTCTCTTATTTTTTTTCTTTCAAATTTATATATATTAAAAAAATCAACTAATTTATTGTAAGATGTATCTCTTACATAATACAATTCCATATAATATTTTATACATTCCTTTACTGTCATATTTTCATATAATAATAATTTATCATTGTATATGCCTGTTATTTTTTTTACCAAGTCAGGCTCCTTCTGCAAACTATGGGAATTAACTATAACATCTCCAGATGTTATAGTTGTTAATCCATTAATAACCATGCATAATGTTGTTTTGCCCGCTCCATTGCTCCCAATAATTCCTATTGGTGAATTATCATCGCTTTTATAAGAAATTGAGTGTAACACTTCTGTTTTTCCATAACATTTAACAAGATTATCGATCTCTAACATATTTATTCACCATGTCCTCTATTAACTTAGATAAATCTACATAATAGTTTCTAATTTCATCATTTGACAAATATTTAGTGTTAATAATCACGTTTGTCATAGAATAATCAGACCAATTTTTACTTATTATTTCCACACCATATTTCTCTGCATTATTATATAATTCTGTACCTGGTAAAGGAGTATTTACTGATAATGCAACAACAGCACGGTATTCTTTAATAATTTTAATTATAAATTCTTTAGTTTTTAATAAACTTTCTTTAGAATCTAAATGATTACCAATAATAAAAGAACACAGTGGCTGCATTTCATACTTAGACACCAAGGAAACAACCTTTTCCATATCTTCAACCTTAATATTTTTATTTAGTGAATTAATAACATTCTGGTCAAAACTTTCAAACCCCATATGCAGTGCAAAACATCCTGCCTCCTTCATCATAGAAATATGTTCTTCTGTCAACACATCAATTCGTGATTCACATTTCCATCTTAACACCTTGTTTAATCCACTATTAACCATATAACTACACACTTTTTTTAACCTCTTTATATTGACTGTAAATGTATCATCATATATAGCAAGATAAGACGAAAGGATATTTTTACTATGCTTTATTTTTTGAAACATGTAATAGATTTCTGAAAATACTGATTCTGCACTTCTAAATCTATATCTTTTCCCTGACATACTTCTTGAAGCACAATATATACAATCTCCTGGACATCCTCTACTTGTTATCATTGCCATTGGTGTGCTGTATTCAGAAATTTTTAATGTGCTAAGATCAGGGAAAGGTATTCCATCCAAATCGCATATATTCGAACCATTTTGACGTACAATACATTTATTATCTTTATCTTTGTACGCTATTCCATTAATCGATTCCAATAACTCCATATTAGTAGGATGTTTTAAATATTCCAAAAGTTTTACACTTATTGCTTCCGCTTCCTTCAATATGACATAATCAAAAGCGTTCTCTAACGCTTCTTCAGGTAAAAAGGTAACATGTGAGCCACCAGTTATTAGTGTTTTGTTATATTTGGATTTTATATATTTTGCAATTTTATATGCATTTTTTATGGATTCTGTATAAGCTCCACTTATAAAAATAACATCTGGTTTATATTTCATTATTAATATATCTAATTGCTTCTTATCAAGCTGAGTAATTAACATATCAACTATCATCGTTTGATAACCATTTAGTTTTAACATTGCCGATATATATGATACACCCAGAGGTGCTGTTCCTAATTTGTCTTTTATATCTTTACTATATATCTTATTAGTAGAAGTTACAATAAATAAAACCTTTTTAATTTTCATTCTGCCTCCCCCTTATTGGTTGCTGGCACACCACTTTTTAAAGCAGCTAATATCCACTTTTTCATTCTTTCTTTATATGTATCGCATAAAGGGGTGGTTCCTGCTAAATCTCCACTATAATAATATGCAGTGGCACGACATCCCCCTGAACAAAGTAATCTATAATCACAATCAGCACATTGCTTCAAATTATTTACATTATATCTTTCATACTTTTTTATACTCAAATCAACAAGCTCTTTTGTA
>CAYOAJ010000192.1:0-585 GCA_964401895.1 uncultured Herbinix sp. | reverse complement strand
AAGATTTTATAATGATAGTATAAAATCTGGAAGTGTTTCCAATTATAAATCTTTCTTCCATCAAAGATGTGCATGGAAATAAGTTACCGTAATCATCTACAGCGAAAGCATCCAATCCCACGCCACAATGTACTGTTTTAACGTATCCCATAATAACATTAGTCATATCATGTGATACTAATACTGTAAAAGAGTTATTTACTCCAATTGCATTGATATAATATTGTCTACTAATTTCTTCATAGAGAGCATCCACACCATCCCAAAACATTTTCTCATTAAAGAACCCCTTATCTTCCACTGAATATCTTCCACTTTGTCTAGGTTTGTTTATTTTCAAACCTTTTGCTTTATGTTTTATAGCATATCTTAATAATTCCGGTAATTCTTCTATAGCGTTATAGCTACTACAATTGCGTATTTCAGGTGTACATAGAATATAATAATTTTCATATCCATATAATTTTAATTTTCTTAGAAATTGCGTAACCTTGCTAAGTGTTGTTTTCCCTCTTGTTAATGAGTTTATTTCTTCTTTACATGAATCTAATGATATTTGAATTGATTCATCTTTTTTATCTAATT
>CAYOAJ010000191.1:0-3640 GCA_964401895.1 uncultured Herbinix sp. | reverse complement strand
AATTGTTAACTCAAAAATAATTATTGCAGTATTATGGACTATTATAAGCGTAATCCTTATTTTCGCCTCAATTATAATAGTATCATCCACCAGTTTAACAGATCTTCAATATATATTAAAACTAGGATATGAAATAATTAAAGATACATTTGCTAATAAGTCAACCCTATTTATTACTCAATTAATAATTTTATCATTTTTTAGTCTTATTAATAAAATACTTCAAGTTTATGCATCAGTAGCTATAGGTCAGCTGGTTAACGGCCATAGATTAATAGGTTCAATTGTGGCATTTGTGATAATTAATGCAGTCACACAAGTTATACCTGCAATAATACTATTTGTAGGTGCGTATTTCTATGGTAGCTCTCTGGATAGTGTTTCATCAATACCTAGCCTAATATTTCCTATAACCATTATTATAATTTTAATATTTAATTTTGTCTTCTACTATGGAACAACTTATATATTTAAAAACAAATTAAACCTAGAATAAGATCCAAAAAGCTACCTATTAAAATTTTAGTAGGTAGCTTTTTTATATGATATATACCAATATTATTCTACTGAAAGTACATAATAATAGATCGGTTGACCTCCATAATATACTTCTATATCAACAAGAGGATATCTCTCTTCTAAATCTTCACTAATCTTTTCCGCATCTTCTACATCTACTTCATCACCATAGTATAAACTAATAATTTCAGAATCATCATCCACAAGATGTTCAACTAGCTCTAATACAACATCTGAAACATTCTCACCTTTACAGTGGATAACCTTATCTCCAATTCCCATGATGTCGCCCTGTTTAATCTCTTTACCGTCTATAGTAGTGTCACGAACTGCATAAGTTACCTGCCCAGACTTTACATTAGCCAACTCATTAATCATTCGCTCTTTGTTTTCTTCTGGATCTTTATCATGAATAAAACTGATTACTGCTGCAATTCCCTGGGGAACAGTTTTTGTAGGTACAACAATTATATTTTTATCCTCTGTCAATTCCCTTGCCTGCTCTGCTGCAAGAATAATATTACTATTATTAGGTAATATATAAATATTGTCAGCATTAACTTGATCTATGGCATTAAGCATATCTTCTGTACTAGGATTCATAGTCTGACCACCTTCAATCAAGTAATCAACACCTAATCCTGTGAAAATTTCTTTGAAGCCTTCCCCTGTTGTAACGGCTATAAAGCCATCCTTCTTTCTAGGTTCATTATTAACAGGCTTTTCTTCTGATAGATCATCTTGCTTAGAAGCTGCATTCTCTGAACGTTTTATAACCATCTCATTATGCTCTTCACGCATATTGTCAATCTTAATACTTGTTAAGGAACCATACTCCAACCCTTTTTGTATTGCTAATCCTGGGTCGTTTGTATGTACATGTACCTTAACTATATCATCATCCGATACGACAACAATTGAATCACCAATTGACTCAAGATAGGCCTTGTATTGTAGCTCTGTTCCTGAGTTATATTTTTCTTCAATCATTACAATATATTCTGTACAATAACCAAACTTAATGTCTTCAGCAGATACACCATGTATTTTAGGCGCCCTACTTTGAGCTCTTTCTTCTTGTAATCCCGAGAAATCTACTTCTCTTCCTAACAAGCCTTCTAAGGCTCCCTTGGCTATTTCAAGTATCCCTTCTCCACCAGCGTCTACAACACCAGCTTCTTTTAAAACAGGAAGAAGTTCAGGAGTTTTTGCTAATACTATATCCATCTCCTTAATAATTTCCTGCATGAAATACACCATGTCTTCTGTCTGAGAAACCAACTCAAGAGCCTTATCTGCAGCCCCTCTGGCAACAGTAAGCATTGTACCTTCCTTGGGCTTCATTACTGCCTTATAAGCTGTTTCTGTTGCGTTCTGTAAGCCATTAGCCATTACGGTAACATTTATTGTGTTATAGCCCTCTATCTCCTTGCAGAATCCTCTAAAAAGTTGGGATAATATTACCCCTGAGTTACCCCTTGCTCCCCTTAGAGAACCTCCTGAAATAGCTTTTGCTACATTTTTTATTGTTAAATCAGATACTCCATTAACTTCTTTTACTGCTGCCATTATGGTAAGTGTCATATTTGTACCTGTATCTCCATCTGGTACAGGGAAAACATTCAATTCATTAATATAATCTTTTTTCTCTTCAATACTCGAGGCACCAGCAAGAAACATCTTTTTTAACATTTTAGCATCTATCGCTTTAACTACCACTAGTTTTTCCTCCTTAAAATGCTGTTCTCAGAAACTAGTCGATTACTCTTACGCCTTCGACAAAAATATTAATTTTAGATACTTTTAAACCTGAGAATTCTTCAACATTATATTTAACATTACTGATGAGATTATCAGCAACGGCAGAAATACTAACTCCATAGGAAACGATAATATGCAGGTCAATAACAATCTCATTATCTTCATCAATCGTCACATTCACACCATGGCTTAGATTGTCAGGTTTTAATAGTTTCACAATTCCATCCTTCATGTTAACAGATGCCATACCTACAACACCAAAACATTCTACTGCTGATGATCCAGCATATTTAGCTAATACATCATTATCTATGGTAACTTCACCAATTTCTGTATTCAAATGTCCTTTCATATTAACCCTCCTATCTTAATCTATATAACTTCTGCATCGCAATATCCCATATTTCATTGTATGCACTCCCTCATAGTTTCTATTTTTGAGATAACAAATCCATCACCTGCATAATATATATTACTACCCCTTGTGAATGGAAGTGACAATTTATGAAGAAAATGATTGGATTTATTCTATTTTGGATTGCAATTGGCATGACTATAATGCTTTTTATCACAAATGGAATACTTGCGATATGTATTATAATACTATGTCTTATACTTGGTTATAATTTATTTTGCAATTAAATACTTTAAAAAGTATCTAATGTATTTAAAAAATTAGGTGTCAAGATCCCCCTGACACCCATTAAATTATTATGCCCGTTCCACTTTACCAGATCTAATACAGGAAGTACAAACATACATTCTTTTAGCTGCACCATTTACATTAATCTTAATACGCTTCACGTTAGGTTTCCACTTCTTATTATGCCTTCTGTGAGAATGAGATACAGTATTTCCGAAATGAGCACTTTTATCACATACTGAGCATTTTGCCATAATTAGCACCTCCTTAAGTAATATTTAGACCCGTTGGCCTAACAAACACAATTATTATACAAGAACAAGAGGCATATTGCAAGCAATAGTTTTACCCAGATATTCCTTGCTTGAATTACTTTGTTCCATCTGTGGATTCAAAAGCATCCTTAACTTTTTCTGCAGTATTATCTGACAAGTCTTCATTGTTCTTATTTCCCTTAGTGAACTTGTTAACTAAGTCTGGAACCATGTCAATAATCTTACTAACCCCATCCTGCTCTCTAACATTAACAACCTTAGATGTGCCGTTTTGTATTATTAGGACTGAGCTTGGGATCATCTTACCTCCAAGACCTCCACCTGCATTATTCTTTTTATCACCTGCAAAAGCACCGGCACCTACTCCAAAACTCACTTCAACTAGGGGTAGAATAATAGTTCCGTCCTCCACAAATGGAAGTAAATAATCCTGTTGAGCTTT
>CAYOAJ010000190.1:2736-3673 GCA_964401895.1 uncultured Herbinix sp. | reverse complement strand
CCATCTATATCCTTCTGGCTTATTTCATCTGGTATAGATTCCAACTGCCTCATAACATCCTCTGGAAATTCTATTGGGAAATCATATGCCTTAATAATAGACATAATATCTACCCCTGGATCATTTATATGTCCAATTACTTCTATTATTCTACCTTCAGGCTTTTTAGAACCATTCCCATAATCAGTAATCCTAGCAACAACCTTATGGCCTGTAACTGCACCCTTGATGTGTTCTTTAGGAATAAAAATGTCTTGATTGAATTTACTATTATCCGGAACTACAAAACCAAAATGTTTACTTTTCTCAAAAGTACCTACCACTTCACTGGTAGCCCGTTCCAAAACCTTACTTATGGCTCCTTCTTGCCTTTTGCCACTTTTCTCATCACTTAGGACAAGTATAACCTTGTCCCCATGCATTGCGCTCATTGTTGCCTTCTCTGGGATAAATATATCATTTTCTTCTCCCTCAACAATAACAAAACCATATCCGCGCTGGGTTGCAGAAAACGTCCCCACCTTAATGTTATCACCTGGAAGGCCATAACGGCTTTGAGAGTCTACTATTATCTTCCCTTGAGAAATAAGCTGGTCTAAAACTTCTCTAAGCTCTTGTCTTTTTTCTTTGGAAACTTGGAGGACATTTGCCAACTCTTTAAATTTCAATGGTTCATATTCTTCTTCTGAAATCATTTTTTCAAGCATATCTATTTTGTTGTCAAGTTCCTTTTTTCCCTTCATCTACAAATTCTCCATTCTACTAAAATATTATCTGCATTATTCTTTTAATGATGATTAGTATCCCACAAATATTCACTTAATATTTATAAATGGGCTTATGAAAAAACACTCTGATAATCAGAGTGTTTTCATACTTTTACATCATATCCAAAACTAAAGAAAGCACGATAAATAATGCTGCTAAAACTTTAGTT
>CAYOAJ010000190.1:0-2726 GCA_964401895.1 uncultured Herbinix sp. | reverse complement strand
CCCTGAAAGACCTGTGGAATCCCCATCTTGTTTTAATACTAAAACAACTAATGCGATACATATTCCAACATATACAATTTGTAGTACTGCTTTTAACCCTTCCACTGGTTACACCTCCTAAAACTACGCCTATTTTATCATATAACTGCAAGTAATACAAGAATTACTTTATTTATTTCATAGACATAGTTTTTATATATTTGTATAATATTTACTTTTTAGCTTTTTTTACAAGTAGGGATTTTCCTGTCATTTCATCATATGGAACAAGTCCCATCATATGAATAAGAGTAGGTGCAATGTCGGCTAGACATCCTCCTTCTACTAAAGTGTAGTCTTCATCATAATTTACAAGTATAAATGGAACTGGATTAATTGTATGGGCTGTAAATGTTTCGTTAGTTTTATAGTCTACTAATTGTTCAGCATTACCATGGTCTGCACATAAGAACATCTGACCATCTACTGATAATAATGCATCTACTGCTTTACCAACACATTCATCTACAGTTTCTATAGCTTTTATAGTTGCTTCTTTATCTCCTGTATGTCCTACCATGTCTGGATTAGCAAAATTAACAACTATTACATCATGTTTTTGATCTTTTATAGCCTTAACCAAATGGTCAGCTACCTCATATGCACTCATCTCTGGTTGAAGATCATAAGTGGCAACCTTAGGGGAATTTACCAATATGCGATCTTCTCCCTTATATGGTTCCTCTACTCCTGCATTAAAGAAGAAGGTAACATGGGCATATTTTTCTGTCTCAGCAAGACGAAGCTGGGTCTTGTTGTTCTCTGCTAAGAATTGTCCAAATGTATGGCTAACTTCTACTTTATGAAAGGCAACTAACTTGTTAGGAATCGTTATGTCATACTCACCAAAGCAAACGTAAGTTAACTTTAACTGTTTCCCTCTGTCAAAGTGACTGAATTCATCATCACAAAAAGCTCTAGTAATTTGTCTTGCACGATCTGGGCGGAAGTTAAAGAAGATTATTGAGTCCTTATCTTCAATTTTTCCAACTGGCTTTCCATCCTCAACTATCACCGTTGGTAAGACAAATTCATCATATACTTCATTTTCATAGGAATCTGTTACTGCTGATATAGCACTTTCCGCAGTTTCTCCCTTACCGTATACCATTGCATCATATGCTTTCTCAACTCTATCCCAGCGATTATCACGGTCCATAGAATAATAGCGTCCCATTACTGTAGCTATTTTTCCAACACCGTTAATCTTCATCTGTTCTCCAAGCTCTTCAATATATTCTTTCCCTGAGGCTGGAGGAGTATCTCTTCCATCTAAGAAGGCATGAACATAAACTTTCTCAAGTCCATGTTTCTTTGCTAATTTGAGTAATGCATATAAATGAGTATTGTGGCTATGAACACCACCGTCAGATAAGAGTCCATACAAATGCAAGGCAGAGTCATTCCTCTTACAATTATCTATTGCTGCCAGTAAAGCTGCATTAGTAAAAAAACTTCCTTCTTCTATCTCTTTTGTAATTCTAGTAAGTTCTTGATATATAATTCTTCCAGATCCAATATTAATATGTCCAACTTCTGAATTACCCATCTGCCCTTCTGGCAATCCAACTGCCATACCACTAGCATTTCCCTTAACAAAAGGATACTTTGCCATTAACATATCCATAACAGGGGTTTTTGCTTTAGCTATTGCATTGAATTGTGGATTATCATTCAATCCATATCCATCTAATATCATTAAAACTGTTGGTTTCTTGCTCATTATTACCTCCAAGTTGCTTTAGGTTCCTGCTTTATTTATAATTTACAACCTTACCGAAGTCTGCCTTTAAACTGGCTCCTCCTACTAATCCTCCATCAATATCATCTTGGGAGAATAGTTCTGCTGCACTGTCTGCAGAAACACTACCACCGTACTGGATTCTAATTTCATTAGATGTTGCATCATCATAGATCTCAGCAATACATTGGCGAATAGCTTTACATACTTCTTGAGCTTGAGCGGAGCTAGCAACTTTACCAGTTCCAATTGCCCATATTGGCTCATAAGCTATTACTGCCTTTTTCGCTTGATCAACTGTAACACCTAAGAAAGCAATTTTTACCTGTTGGCGAATAAAGTCAATTGTAACACCTTGTTCTCTTTGCTCTAAAGTCTCACCACAGCAAACAATTGGAGTAATTCCATGTTCAAAAGCTTTAAGAACTTTTTTGTTTACTGTTTCATCAGTTTCTGCAAAATATTCTCTTCTTTCTGAATGTCCTATAATAACATATTTAACACCGATTTCTGTAAGCATATTTGCTGCAATCTCACCTGTATATGCACCACTTTCTTCAAAATGCATATTCTGAGCGCCTATTTCAATATTTGAACCCTTTGCTGCCTCTAAAGCTGGAATTAAAGATATAGCTGGAACGCATAAAACAACGTCCGCTTCATCAGTTTCAACTAATGGCTTTAGTTCATTTATTAAAGCAACTGACTCCTTAGGAGTCTTATTCATCTTCCAGTTACCAGCAATAATTTTTCTACGCATATTATTTCCTCCAAATTATCTAAATCTATTTTCTATTTACTTGTCGTTGGCAGCTACTACTCCTGGTAGTTCTTTACCCTCTAAAAATTCTAAGGATGCTCCTCCACCAGTGGAAATGTGAGTCATCTTATCTCCAAATCCTAAATTGTTAACTGCAGCTGCAGAATCTCCACCACCAATAATAGT
>CAYOAJ010000189.1:0-3700 GCA_964401895.1 uncultured Herbinix sp. | reverse complement strand
CAAACAAGTGAAACAAGTGATGAATTAATCGAAAAGGCTATGGAGGGAACAAGTCAGGGTGGAAATGTAGATAGTAATTCTAAGTCTAGTATTTTTGTAATTGTATTTGTTGTTGTTTCTAATATTATATTTGCTATTATTTTTATATTAACTGCTATTGTTATGCCTATACTTGTTGTGGTAAAGGCAATAAAATCATTTTCAACACCATCCAATAGAACAATAACAAAGAGAGAAGAGTTTATACCAAGCATTATAGATGGCTACTATAGGGAGGTTCCTTATGAAGGGGATTTTATTAACACGGAATACTTTAGAGAATCGTCAGTTGCTGACTGGATCTCTGCCTTTATCTTAAAGTGGGTTTCAGAAGGACGATTAATAGATGAAGTAGAAGAAGTTGGGCGAATATTTAAGAAAGATAAACTTGCACTTAAAATTGTAGCAAACTCCTGGCCTGAAAGTATGTTGGAAAAACCATTATGGGATATGGTTGTAAAGGCGGCAGGAAAAGATCAGATTCTTTCTGAAAAAGAATTTAATAGTTATGTTAGAGGAAATATAAAAAAATTCAACAAATGGACAAAATCCGTTATAGATAATTCAGATAAAAAAATGAAAAGGGAAGGTTATATCAAAGAATCTACTGAGAATTCTTTGAAAATCTTCACAGTGAAAAAGTTTACTATTACTGAAAAAGGTCAAGAGTTAGGAGACAATATATTTAAATTTGAAAACTATCTTAGAGATTTTTCATTAATTGAAGAACGTGGAGTGTCTCATGTTGCATTATGGCAAGAATTAATGGTATGGGCTGCATATATGGGTATTGCAGAAGAGGTTTATGAGCAATTAAAGATCGTTAACCCACGAATTGATTACGAAATGCCCTATAAC
This sequence comes from uncultured Herbinix sp., assembly GCA_964401895.1. Lineage (GTDB taxonomy): Bacteria > Bacillota > Clostridia > Lachnospirales > Lachnospiraceae > Mobilitalea. The sequence goes on along the minus strand of CAYOAJ010000189.1, from coordinate 2,803 downwards.
GCCCAAACAATTACAATGACTCATACCTTCGGCAGTAGTATTGCATCAACTCAATCTAGGGCCAATTCTTCATCAGGCTCTGGTGGAGGAGGTGGTGGAGGAGGTGGCGGAGGAGGTTCCTCAGGTGGAGGTTCAGGTGGTGGAACTAGATAGAAATTATTCTTAAAACATTATATCTGGTGACAAATAAAAGGAACTAGTGTAATATAATACTTATAGAATATATATAAAAGAAGGGGACGAGTAAATATGAGGTGGTTCATACTAATAGTAATAGGAATAGTTATATTGATAGTTATGTGGGGGATTTCCACATACAACAAACTAATATCTTCAAGAGAGTTTGTAAGAAACTCCATGGGAAATATCGGGGCTCAAATTGAGTCCAGATGGGATGCTGTTAAGAGTCTTATAGATGCAGCGAAAAAATATTCCTCCCATGAAGTTGAGACATTAACCAACATAACAGCTATGAGAGCTAAAGTAGATCGAACATCAGAACCTACGACAGTTGAGAAAGACGACAACCTGTTTGAACAAGCTATGAATCAGATTAATGTAGTTGCTGAAAACTATCCAGAATTAAAAGCGGATAGGGTATACATTCAGGCAATGGAGGGCGTAGATAAATACGAAAACAACGTTCGCCAAGCAAGAATGGTTTACAATGACACAGTTACTAAATTTAATCGAAAAGTTCAACAATTTCCTTCCTCTATTGTTGCTGGAATGTTTGGATTTAGTCAGGAAGCCTACTTCCAGAGCTCTAGTTCTAAATCTGATATGCCCCAATGGTAAGAAAAAAAAGAATTGGATGGATTTTTGTCTTTGCTTTTTTCTTGTTGGCATGCATTTCACCAGAAAAAGCTTTAGCTGAAAATAATATTGAATCCATTCATATAGAGGCAAATATTCAAGAGGATGGTTCGGTTATAATAAGAGATCATCGTATATTTTATGCAGAGGAAGGCACTGAACACTATATCTCTTTAGGTAATTTAGGAGATTCTGAGTTGCTAGCATTTACTGTATACGATGAAGATAATAAACCTCTAGAGAACATTGGAAAATGGAATATAAATGCATCATTTTCAAAAAAGGCAGGTAAATACGGGATAAACTACGCAGGTAGTGAGATTGAACTGTGCTTTGGATTAGGGGAATATGGCAGACGAGAATTCACAATAGAATATAGTATTTCGAATTTTATTTCTAATTTATCTGATGATCACCAAAGGTTTTATTGGCAATTTATTAATTCCAATATGGATCCGATTGACTACATTGAAATAGAGGTTAAATCAGATATACCATATGAGTTTTCTTATCCAGAAACTCGATTTTGGGCCTTTGGACATGAAGGTGGAACAACAGAGATTACAAGAGATTCATTGATTATGAAAAGTGGAGACTATTTCTATCAAAGTGATTATGTGGTTTTACTAGGTATATTTGAAGGAGCACCATTTGCAACAAGCCATCAAAGTAGTGAAACCAGTGAAAAATTAATTGAAAAGGCTATGGGCGGGGCGAGTTTGGATGGATATTATTATGATGATTATATAGAAGATAATATTCCTAATTATGAAGAGGTAGAAGATAGATTTTTTTCACATGCACCTAAAAGAAATCTGATTTTATTTTTCATAAAGATGCCATTTTATATTCTTTTCTCAATATCTGGAATGTTTATTCCTATGATTTTAATAGTAATAATAGTAGTGTTTATAGCGAAGAATACATTATTTAATGAAGAAAAATTTACTCCAAGCAGCACAGAAGGTTATTATAGAGAAATTCCTTATGATGGTGATTTTATTAACACGCAATATTTTACAGGTTCAACAGTCGCTGATTGGGTTTCTGCCTACATCTTAAAGTGGGTTTCAGAAGGGCGACTGGTAGATGAAGTAGATGAAGTTGGATTAATATTTAAGAAAGATAAACTTTCACTTAAAATCGTAACAAGCACGAGGCCTAAAAGTGAATTGGAAAGAGAATTATGGGATATGGTTGTCAAGGCAGCAGGAAAAGACTATATTCTTTCTGAAAAAGAATTTAATCGTTATGTTAGTCGAAACATTAGTAAATTCAATGAATGGACAGGGTCTATTAAAGAAAATTCGAAAGAATATATGATTAAAGAAGGTTATCTGGAAGAATCTACCGAGAAGTTTTTGAATTTATTTACACAAAGAAAACTTGCTATTACTGAAAAAGGGCAAGAGCTAGGGGATAATATACTTAAGTTTGAGAATTATCTTAAAGATTTTTCGTTAATTGAAGAACGTAGTGTTTCTCATGTTGCTTTATGGCAAGAATTAATGGTATGGGCTGCATATATGGGTATTGCAGAAGAGGTTTATGAGCAATTAAAGATTGTAAACCCGCAAATCGAATATCAAATGCCTTATAATGCTCAAACAATCATAATGACTCATCATTTTGCCCGTGCTATAGCCTCAACTCAATCCAGTGCAAATTCATCATCATCTTCATCAAGCTTTGGTGGTGGAGGAGGCAGTTCCTTCGGAGGTGGCGGAGGAGGTTCTTCTGGTGGAGGTTCAGGTGGTGGAACTAGATAGGACTTACTTGTATAAGAAGGTCTTACAAACGCTTAGTTTGTAGGACCTTCTTTGCTTTTACAAATAATAAACATATGAACAGAGGTTCATACGTTGAAATATATCCTAATGAATGTTAATATTGTAGGAAGCATAATAGAATATTAAAACATAAAATGAAAGGTGCTTATAAATGAATAAATGGGATAAACAAATAGACAGACTAGTAGAGTACTTTA
>CAYOAJ010000188.1:0-3723 GCA_964401895.1 uncultured Herbinix sp. | reverse complement strand
ATCCTATGCGTATGAATGTTACTATGATGAATGATAATCTTACAACTGAATTAATTAAGAAAAAAGGTAGTCTGTCTGTATCAGTTTTATCTTTAGACTGTCCTTTAGATGTGATTCGTTCATTTGGTATGAGAAGTGGTAGAGAACATGAAAAGTTTGACGGAGTTGACTATAAAGTTGATAGTAATGGAAACCCATATATAGAAGACGGAGCTCTTGCATATATGAGTTTAAATGTATCTTCAGTATTGAATCTAGGTTCCCATTGCCTCTTTATATGTGATGTAGTTGAAGGTGAAAATATTAATAAAGGTCAGCCTATGACATATGCTGATTATAGGGCTTTAAAATCAGGTAAAAGTGTAGTAAAAACTACTGAAACAGAAAGTAGTGATGAAAAATCCTATGTTTGTACAGTTTGTCATTATGTATATGATGAAGACACCCCGTTTGAAGAGTTAGCTGAAGATTGGACTTGCCCTGTATGTGGACAGCCTAAATCAGTATTTCTGGCAGAAAATTAAGGATCTATTATAAAATCTAGATGAATATAAGGTTAATGTAAGATGGTTATAAATAAAAAATTAATATTAATACATTATAAACACATTATAAAATATCTTGTTAAACTTGACATGATCTTTTATATTATGATACGATTTATACTAGTTAATTAAGTCTATATTACAATTTATAACCAAGGAGCTTGTTTATGGTTAACAAAGAAGATAACGAAAAAAAAGATAAAAAAGCTAAAGGTAATAAGACTTTTCGTGGAATTATATATTTGACAAATCTGGGAATAACTATAGTAGCAACCATATTGATAAGTATTTTTCTAGGGAAGTTTTTAGATGATTTATTCGGTACGAGCCCATGGCTTGTATTAGTCTTTTCTTTATTAGGGGCTGCTGCAGCAATTAAATTATTGTTTGATATGGCTAATGACTAGATAAAGAATAAAAATACTATATAAAAGAGATTATATAATTGTAAAGGAAGACAGAACTATGAATATATCTGAAATAGCAAGAAAAATGACAATTTCAATAATAATTATTGGATTGGTAAGTATATTAGCCTCAATAATATATTACCGTTCCTTAGACTTTTTACCATTCCTATTAGGAGTGCTTATAGGTTCAACAACTAGTATCTTAAAAGTATATCTTTTAAAAAGAGCCGTTGATAAGGCATTAACTATGGAGGAAGGAAAGGGTAAAAATTATATAGCACTTCAACATATATTGAGACTTGGGCTTTCCGCGGTTGCATTACTAATTGGAGCCCTTTTTACAAATATTAGTATATGGGGAGTAGTAGTAGGAATTTTAGCCTTTCAAGCCTCTACATATATTGCTAATTTTACCAATAAGAACAAGAATAATATAAAGAAACAGGAAGAAACAAACTCATAGACTTTATTGTAGACAAAGATAGGTGGTGGTTAATAGATGAATTTAAATGTAGATAATCTGGGTGTTATTGAAATTGGTGGTATAGAGATTTGGATAACTGAAACTCTAGTTAACACGTGGATTATTATGTTTATTCTTATTTTACTTGCTATCATTATTCGTATTAAGTTGAAAAACTTCAAAGTAGTTCCAAGAGGATTTCAAAATGCAGTAGAAGCTGTTATTGAGATGTTCGATAATTTTTTAACCGATACCTTAGGTGAAAAATTATCATATATTGGGCCTTGGTTTTTTATGGTTTTTATTTTTTTACTAGCATCATGTATCATAAGTATTGTTGGATTAAGGGCACCATCAGCAGATTGGGTAACTACTTTTGCACTTGCATTAGCCACTTTTGTTTTAATGGTTGTTATGGGCATCAGACATAACAAAGGCACATATATTAAGTCTCTATTTGAACCAAATTTTGTTTTTTTTCCAATTAATATATTGGGGGAATTGGCAAAACCAATTTCTTTAAGCTTTAGGCTTTTTGGTAACATGCTTTCAGGGACTATTATACTGACCCTTTATTATGGACTAACTCCATTATTGGTTCAGATTGGCATTCCAGCCATACTACATGCTTTTTTTGATGTTTTTTTTGGTGCCTTACAAGCATATATATTTGTTATAATAAGCTTGATGTACATTAAAGAAGCAGCAGATTAATAACTAGAGAATAATTTTATATAAGTATTAAAAATGTAATAATAACAAAAACAAGGAAAATTGAATGGAGGAATTATTATGGAATCTTTAGCAACGATAATAAGCGTAGCACATATTGCAGCAGCAATTGCACTACTTAATGGAGCTTTTACTACTTTTGGACAGGCAAAAATTGCCGCTCAGGCATTGGATTCAATAGCTAGACAACCAGAAGCAACTGACTCTATACGAGGTACTATGTTTGTTGGTTTGGCTATGGCTGAGACATCAGGTATATATGGTTTAATAATTGCAATAATAATGTTATTTGCAAATCCACTAGTAAATACTTATATTGGTCTATTATAAGGAGAGCCTAATGTGTTTTATGGACTATAGTAGAAAGGAGGTCATTAGATTTGCATAGTGATATTATATTGTTAGCTAAGGCTATACCAGAAGGTCGACTTTTCGGATTGGATTTACAAACATTGATTCAGATAGGCATGCAATTACTTAATGCAATTATTTTGGCAGTTGCACTAGCTTTTATTCTTTATAAGCCTGTAAAAGAATTTTTAGACAAGCGTACTAATGGAATTCAAGGAAAGATAGATGACGCAGATGAAACTATGGCCAAGGCAAATGAACTTATTGCCGAATATGAAGATAAGATTAAGAATATAGAGAAAGAACGTATAGATATTCTTGAGAACGCTCGCCTTCAAGCTGCAAATGAAAGAGAATTAATTATTAAAGAAGCTAATAAAGAGGCAGAAGAGATTAAAACCCGCTCAATTGAAGGAGCTTCATTAGAAAAGAAAAAACTTCAAGAAGAATCAAGGCTATATATTATTGAACTTGCTTCTCTTATGGCCGAAAGATATATTGTTGACAATATTAGCAGTGAAGAACAAGACAAAATATATGAGGAAACCTTAGCTCAGATGGAGGGTGCAAAATGGCAAGCTTAAAAAAACGTTATGCTGATGCACTTCTTGAACTTTCGAAAGAGGATGGTAGTCTAGAAAAGGATTTACAGGAAATTATATTTGTTAGAAATATACTAGAAGATGCAGATGTACAGGATTATCTTGTACATCCACATGTTTTGGATTCAGACAAGAAACATTTGTTCCAGAAAGCCTTTTCAGATAAAGTAAGTGATAATCTGATGGGTTTTTTCTATCTTATGGTTGATAATAAAAGGGAATATTTAATTGTTCCTGCTTTAACACAATATATAGAAGAAGCAAATAAAATTCTGGGCAAAATAGAAGCTCGGGTTGTTTCAGCAAATGAACTTACGGATAAGCAGATAGATAATATTCGTATGCAATTATCCAAGCTTACAGATATGGAGATAAGAATTAAGACCACGGTGGATCCTGATCTTATAGCTGGATTTTATGTTTTGCTAGATGGTCACATATATGATGGTAGCTTAAGGAATAAGCTGAACAACATGAAAGAAAGCTTAAAGAGAGGAAGTATAGAATGGAAGTAAAGCCTGCTGAAATAAGCAAAGTAATAAAAGAACAAATAAAATCTTATTCCTCCCAATCACAAATGGATTTTTCCGAAGCTGGAACCGTTATACAAGTCGGTGATG
>CAYOAJ010000187.1:0-3781 GCA_964401895.1 uncultured Herbinix sp. | reverse complement strand
ATTATTGAAAATGTTTTGGGTCTTTAATCCGAAAAAGTCAACAGTATTATACACAATGCCTGTTATCAATAGGGCGGGGTAGTAGTCATTTAGGCTAAACCCGCCCTTTCTTGTTTTGAGTTAGGTTTAGTGGTTTTCTCATGTTAGAAAGTAGAATATTAAACACTACAGAGTACTCTTGCTTAAGAGTGCTTTTTGTTTGTAAAATATTATACTCAGCATCTCATTTCTTTATGCTTAATACTATCTCTAAAGATTAAGCTCTAATGTTATATTTAAAAAGAAGATAGATGGTGCATGTGGCGAACTGTTACATAAAAAGCCAATAACATATCAATGTTTTACCAGATCTTTGTTAAGTTAGGATGAAAAACATACATGCCATTAATATGGCTGCGTAATGTGGTTTATTAGCCCCCATCTTTCATACTATATGTAGTTAAAGCTTAATGCTTATTATTTGAGGATAAGGAGGTGCATGTTTGAATAAAGCAATACCAATGATTATATGTTTTTTAGTAAGTATAGTTATGCAAACACCTAACTTAGCAATGGCAAAAACTACAAGCGATTTATATCATAATGATAGGGAACAGGAGCTTCATTTTAGCATTACAACTACTGACATTAAATCAGATATAGAAATTATATCACCCAGCGGTAAAGTTATAAATAATAATGACCCTGGCGTAAAAATTATAAAGCTTGGTTCAAGTAGTTATATAACTGTAGACAATGCTGAAGCTGGTTTATGGAAGGTTTCTCATCAGAAGGGGCTTTAGATAATGCAAGGCCTCCTGTTATATATACTGAGAGTGAGTCAATTGAAATTGAGAGTTTTATCATTGAGGAGCTTTCATCTAGCAAAAAGAATGGTTTTATATATTCCTACAGGAATAGACAAGCCTATATCTGAGTTTTCTATAGATATAATGGATGTTACAGAGCCTAATAAATGGGGGGAGTTATAACAATGCTAATAACCAGATGGTGAATATTGTTTTAAATGAAAACGGGGACACAATATTTTTAAAGGGTGATGGCGTACAAGTATTAGCTTTGTCAATCCATATTAAGTGAATATTCAAGCAAGACAATATACAAGTAAAAAGACAGGAGAGAAAACAACAAGGCATTATGCTGTGGTGCGAGATACACTAAGGGGAAAGACAATTTGGTCCAAAGAAAAAGCCGTAACTTCGTATGAACAAAGTATACGGCTAAGTAAACAGTAACAACGATTCTCAGTTGTAATTCGTTATTGTTATCAGGTTTTGTTTTAAGTTTGTAACTAGAATGCTTTTCAAAGTGTTATATTTAAACAAAAGCAGTTAATGCTTATACAAAAGTTTTTTGCTGCTATACAGGGTAGAAGTGATAAGATAACCTTACACTACAAGGGTTTAAAGGTAACAGCTCGTACGGGATTCGAACCCGTGTTACCGCCGTGAGAGGGCGGTGTCTTAACCCCTTGACCAACGAGCCAAGAACAACAAAGACTATTCTACACTGTTTTATATAAAAAAGCAAGGGAAATTTTAAATGTATTTATAACCAATATATTGACAATATGAAATATTATTGTTAGTATGAAATTTATTGGAACTATTGTAATTATATTCATGACTTACATATAAGTGGGGTTATTAATATGGGTGGATTTATTGATGTGCATTCCCACATCTTACCGGATGTAGATGATGGGGCAGAGGACATAGATGAAACTATGCAAATGCTTAATATTGCTACTAAAGAGGGTTTTAAATATATTATTTTTACTCCTCATTATAGGTGTGGTTGTGGCAAGAGTTTTTCTAAGAAAATTCAAGAAAAAATAGACCTAGTAAATACCAAGGTTAGTAAACAAGGAATTGATTTATATTTATACATAGGTTGTGAAATATATTATAGTGAGATATCTCTAAAAGAACTTTCAGACAAAACCTTACCAACTATGGCTGGTTCTCGTTATGTTCTAATTGAGTTCCATCCCATAGTAGATTATAATTATATTGTTGAAGCTGTAAAAAAAATATTATTGGAAGGTTATTATCCTATTATAGCTCATATAGAAAGATATAAATTTATTACAGATTCTCTAGAAAAAATTGAAAACCTTATTAAACTAGGAGCTAAGATTCAAATAAACGCCTCAAGTATTATTAGTAGAAAGAATCCCCCTAAGAGGAAAATAGCAAGAGACTTACTAAAAAACAAGTTGGTTCATTATGTTTCAACTGATGCCCACGATAGTGTAGTAAGGTCTCCCCATATTAGAAATTGTATAAAATTTATTGAAAGAAGATATGGAAAAGATTATGCAATGGAGCTGTTATATCATAATCCCAATAAAATTATTAATAGGGTTTATGATTAAGATATTTAGATAAAATTTAATATTAGAGGAGGAATTATCTATGGGATATTCAGAAGATTCATTTAGAGATGATGATACAGAAATAGATTTAAGGGAAATAATATCCATATTGCTTAGTAAAATGTGGATAATAGTATTATGTGGAATTATGATGGGGGCTATAGCATTTCTTATAAGTAAGTTTTGGATAACCCCCATGTATGAATCAAGCACACAAATCTATGTTATGGATAAGGAAGATGATACTTCTATAACTTATTCAGATTTACAACTGGGATCACAGCTGACTAATGATTTTATGACATTGATAAAAAGTAGACCAGTTACTCAAGCAGTTATTGAAAATCTAAATTTAACTATGTCACATAGTGCTTTAGCAGAAAGGATTTCAGTAGAAAATCCTAATAATACAAGGATTCTAACTATTAAAGTTAAGAATAGTAATCCAGCTACAGCAAAGTTAGTAGCTGATGAAGTTAGAGATGCAGCAGAAGAGCAGATAAAGCGAGTTATGGGAATAAAGCAAATAAATGTTGTACAGGAGGCTAATATTCCTACAGGTCCATCTTCTCCTAATATTTTGATGAACACATTAATTGGCATAATTTTAGGAGCTTTTATAGCAGTCTTTATTATATTTATTAGATATATGTTAGACGACACTATTAAAACATCAGAAGATATAGAAAGGTACTTAGGTTTGACTGTATTAACTGTAATTCCCAAGGGCAAAAGATAATAGATAAAGACAAGTAAATTATTATTTTAAGATGAGATTGAAAGGATAGGGAATATGGCGATTATATCATTGAAAGAATATATTGATTTAGATTTTGCTGAAAAAGAAGCTTACAACAGATTAAGAACTAATTTGCTATTTACTAGTCATGATACTAAGGCAGTTGGGATTACCAGTTGCATTCCTGGAGAAGGTAAAAGTAGTGTAACCATGAACTTATCGGCATCCATGGCCCAATTTGGTAAAAAGGTTATATTTATAGACGCTGACCTGAGAAAATCGGTTTTATTAGGTCGCTACAAACTTAGTAAACCAGTAAAAGGATTGTCCCACTATTTATCAGGTCAAAGCGAAGAAGAAGAAGTATTATACAAATCAGATATTGATAACTTAGATTTGATTTTTGCTGGACCTATGCCCCCTAACCCGTCGGAGGTGCTAGGAAGTAAGAAGTTTACTACATTAATACATAGTTTAAGAGAGAGATATGATTACATATTTATTGATACACCACCAATAGCTAGTGTAATTGATCCAATTATTATATCCAATACATGTGATGGTATGATTTTAGTAATTGAGGAAGGTACAGTTTCAAATAAAATAGCCAGAAATGCGGTAAAGGAATTGAATAAGGCTGATTCTAAAGTTTTAGGTGCAGTACT
>CAYOAJ010000186.1:0-3813 GCA_964401895.1 uncultured Herbinix sp. | reverse complement strand
TGTGATTGTGGAAATATTGTTGAAGTGGCAATCATAGAAAAATTACCTCATAATTATAGTGAGTGGGCAGTAACTCAAAATGTTACTTGTACAGAAGAGGGCACTGAAAGTCATACTTGTTTAAGTTGTAATAAAATAGAGAAAAGGACAATTGCTCCTACTGGTCATAATAAAGATGAAAGTTCAGTTATTATTACAAAAGAACCAACTTGTACTGAAAAAGGAGAATTACAATATAATTGTTCTTCTTGCCAAGAATTGATTAGTGAAGAGATAAAGGCAAATGGGCATAAAGAGACTGAGTGGATTGTTGATTTCACTCCAACATGTACCGCAGAAGGTTCTATGCATATTGAGTGTATGGTATGTGATGAAATACTAAGTACAGAGCGTATCGTGGCTCTAGGGCATGATCTAGAGCTTGTAGGGGTAAAGGATAGCACTTGTTCAGAAGAGGGTGTTGAACATTATTCTTGTAACAGATGTTCTTATGAAGAAGATAGGGCTATTAGTCTGAAAGGTCATAATAGTAGTGATTGGATTGTAGACTTATCTGAGACTTGTATTACAAATGGTGTGAAGCATAAAGAGTGCTTGGATTGTCATGCAAAACTAGAAGAAGAAACAATTTCGGCTCATGGACATCAGTTTGGTGATGCAGTTGTTGTTAATTCTACTTGTACAGAAGAAGGAAGTTCTACTATTATCTGTAAGGTTTGTGATTATAAAGAAGTAACCAAAATTGCACCTACAGGACATAACTTTGGATTTGTTCAAAAGGTAAATCCTACTTGCGAATCTACTGGATATGATATTTATATGTGTATGAATAATTGTGGTGAAACAGAAATTAGAAATGAAGTTCCTTCCTATGAATGTTCTGATTATTTTAGTGACTGGATTGTAGATACTGATTCTACTTGTACTACAGAGGGTTCTAAACACAGAGAATGTACAAAATGTGCAAAAGTATTAGAAACAGATATTATTCCTAAAAAAGCGCATGTGTTTACAGATTATATTGTGACTTTACCTGCTACAGAAGAAGCAGAGGGAAGTGAAACAGCTACTTGTAATCATTGTGATGCTACTGATACTAAAGTCATTGCTAAAGTGCCTCATATTCATGATTACAATACAGAAATCAATAGAACAGATGCTACTTGTACTACTGATGGTTTTTATACCTTACAATGTCGTTGTAATGGCACTTTAAAGGTTGATATTCCTAAATTAGGACATGATTATGTTCTTACTAGTCATGTAGATGAAAATTGTATTGCGGATGGGTCTAATACTTATACTTGTTCTAGATGCTCGGATGCTTATACTGATGTGATTTCTGCTCATGGACATAGTTCGGGAGAATGGGAAGTTACAAAAGAAGCTACAGACCTTGTGGACGGAGAAAAGGTAAGAAAATGTACTATTTGTAATACTACTTTGGAAACACAACTTATTTCTAAGTTATCACATACTTGTGATTTTATAACTTTCCTTGAATCTCAAGTAGCTACTTGTACCACTGATGGTTATGAAGTTTATCAGTGTAAATGTGGCTTGACAGATACGATTGTTTTACCAAAAACAAACCATGCTAATCATGCTTGGGTTACTGTAAAAGATGCCACCTATACCGAAATGGGGCTAAGACAAGATACTTGTAATGATTGTGGATATATTATTAACAGTGAAAATATTGCTGTTGTTCCTCATACTTGCAATTATGTTGTTAAGGAAACAGTAAATCCTACTTGTACAGAAGCTGGTCATACTACTAGTAATTGTGATATTTGTGGAAAAACTAAAACAGAAACTTATAATGCTACTGGTCATACAGAGACAGGTTTCGTTGTAGATACTAATGCTACTTGTACTAATGAGGGCAGTCAGCATACAAGCTGTGCTGTTTGTGGTATTACTTTGAAAACTGAAATTATTACTGCTACTGGTCATAATATGAGTGACTTCACAACAGATGTTCCTGCTACTTGTACTACGGATGGAACAGAAAAACAATCTTGTAATTCTTGCGATTATAGCCAAACTAGAAGCATTCCTGCTTTTGGTCATAGCTATGGAGAATGGATTATTGATAAAGAACCTACTGAAACAGAAGTTGGTGAAAAGCATAAAGAGTGTGCTACTTGCGGTGATACTATCACAGAAGACACTCCTCAATTACCACCTCATGTTCATTCATTTGGTGAAAGTGCTAGAACAGAAGCTACTTGTACTACAAATGGCTCTATCACTTATTCTTGCGAATGTGGTGATTCTTATAGTGAAACTCTTAATAAAGTTCCTCATACTGTAGGCGATTTTATTATTGACAAGGATGCTACTTGTACAGAAACTGGTTCTAAACACAAAGAATGTAGCGTTTGTCATACTACTACTGAAACAGAAACTATTAATGCTTTAGGGCATTCTTATGGCGAAGCAGTTGTAGTGGATGCTACTTGTGAAGCAAATGGTTCTTCTACTATTACTTGTACTACATGTAATCATAGCGAAAATACTGTAATTCCTGCCACTGGACATAATTATGTGGAAAAGGAAAAAGTTATTGCAACTTGCGAAGCAGAAGGTTCTATTTCTTACGAATGTACTAATTGTAAGAATACCTATTCTGATTCTATTCCAAAACTGAATCATGAATATGTTACTACTTCTACTATTACTGCTACTTGTACAAAGGGTGGATATGACATTCAAACATGTAAATATTGTGGTGACACAAAACATGTGAATGAAACAGAAGCTACTGGTCATACCGCAGGTGAAGGTGTTGTAATAAAAGAAGCTAAGCTTGGTGAAGCTGGACTAAAAGAAGTTCATTGCTCTCAGTGTAATGCTGTTCTTTCATCAGAAGAGATTCCTATGTTATTAACAGATGGAGTGGATAGTGTTTATTACATTGATGTTAGAAATGAAAATAATGTTGTTATAAAAAAAATGGTGATGGGTCATTATGACACAACAATTGCTCAAGAAATGCTTACAATTTTCAACAACTACAGAAAATCTATTAATATGCCTGAACTTGCAATGTCTAATGCTGCTATGAATAACTATACAGATTTAAGAGCTGCTGAAACTTCATATCTTTGGGACCATGCAAGACCTTCTGAATGGAAAACAGATTTTGCAGAAAATATTGCTATTGAATATTTTGATGGAAAAGGGGTTAATTATGGACCTCAAATGATATTCGATGCTTGGTTAAACTCAGAAGGACATAAAATTAATCTTGATGCAAACAGAATGAATGGCTTAACAGGTATTAGTGTATTTTATAAGAGAGTTGAAGTTCCGGATTGGAAACCCGAGTTAAATCTTCCTCAATATGTATATAACGGGTATTGGGTTCAAACTTTCTATTAATTAAAAAAAGAGACTACTTTGAATAGTAATACAAAAACTAAAAAGGAAATGTCAATAGGTTAGACGTTTCCTTTTTAGAGTTCATCATTGGTAAAAATAACAACATCTTCTACATTACAATTTAAAATCTTACATAGTTGTTCAATGTAAGCGGTTCAAAAGACATCAAGATTTATACATCCTTTCTTAGCTATAATAGGGTTTTAAACTAGGTAAAAACATACCCACCATAATGGGTATGTTTTTTATAGACAATAGTTAGAAAAGTTAGTAGAATGAAATGTGAATTGTCGAAATATCGTAAATCAAATATTTTATTTTAAAAATTATGATTGTGTAAAACCATAGGGGGCTTTCTAGGTACTTAATACTAGAAAGACTAACTATTAAATGTCAATACTGTAAATAAAGTTTTTAAAAAAATTT
>CAYOAJ010000185.1:0-3847 GCA_964401895.1 uncultured Herbinix sp. | reverse complement strand
TTATATGGTGCTACATTTATGGTATTGGCTCCAGAACATGACTTGGCTGTCAAAGTTGCTAGCCCAGAGAAGAAAGAGGAAGTTGAAAAATATATAATGGCATCCTCTATGAGGTCTTCTGTAGATAGAATGCAAGATAAAGAAAAAACAGGGGTATTTACAGGCTCCTATGCAATAAATCCAATGACAAAAGAGCAGATACCTATTTGGATTTCTGATTATGTATTAGTTGACTACGGAACAGGTGCAATTATGTGTGTTCCTGCTCATGATGAGAGAGACTTTGAATTTGCAAGTAAATTCGACATTCCAATAGTTCAAGTTATATCTAAGGATGGCAAAGAAGAAGAATTATCCCAAGCTTATCTTGAACCAGGTGTTTTAATTAATTCTGACAAATGGAATGGAATGAAATCAGATAAGGCTTTAAATGAAATACTAGATTATCTAGAGGATGAAGGTATAGGGAAAAAGACGGTTAACTATAAACTTAGGGACTGGATATTCTCTAGACAAAGGTATTGGGGTGAGCCAATTCCTATTATTCACTGTGATGATTGTGGACCAGTAGCTGTACCGGAAGAAGATTTGCCAGTGGTATTGCCTGAAGTTAAAAATTATCAACCTACAGGAACAGGTGAGTCACCTCTAGCAGCTATTGATGAATGGGTTAATACAGAATGTCCTAAGTGTGGAAGGGCAGCAAAAAGAGAAACTAATACCATGCCACAATGGGCAGGATCATCTTGGTATTTCTTAAGATATGTAGATAATAAAAATGATAAAGAGCTTATATCTAAGGAAAAGGCTGAAAAGTACCTACCAGTTGATATGTATGTAGGAGGGGTGGAACATGCAGTACTACATCTCTTATATGCAAGGTTTTATACTAAACTCCTTTATGATATTGATACAATTGACTTTGACGAACCATTTTTAAGACTATTTAATCAGGGTATGATTATTAAGGATGGGGCTAAGATGAGTAAGTCGAAAGGAAATGTAGTTTCCCCAGATGAACTTGTTGAAGACTATGGCCGAGATTCCTTAAGGATGTATGAGTTATTTGTAGGCCCACCTGAATTAGATGCTGAATGGGATGATAGGGGTATTGAGGGTGTTTATCGCTTTATCAATCGTTTTTATAATCTAATTTTGAATAATAAGGATAAGCTGGTTGATGCAACTGATGAAATGGTTAAAGTACGTAATCGTATGACATATGATATTACTAACCGTTTAGAAAGTTTTAGCCTTAATACAGTTATTTCAGGGTTTATGGAGTATAACAATAAATTAATTGATATAGCTAAAGAAAGTGGCGGTCTTGATAAAGAGACAATGGAGACAGCTGTGATTTTATTAGCTCCATTTGCACCCCATGTAAGTGAGGACTTGTGGGAAGCTTTAGGTAATACAAAGACTGTTTTTGAGAATAGCTGGCCTGAATATGATGAAGATAAAATGAAGGAAAGCAAAATAGAAATAGCAATACAACTTAATGGAAAAACACGGGGTACTATAATGGTTGAAGCTGAAGCTTCTAAGGAAGAAGTTTTAGAGGCTGCCAAAGAAGCACTAGCTGATAGGCTTACAGGTGATATTATTAAAGAAATATATGTACCTGGAAGGATCGTAAATATTGTGGCAAAATAAGGCTGGTCAACTAAACTTTTTTCAGCAAGATAATTTACGCAGTCAAGTCTTGAATTAATACTTTTATATTTATTTAAAATATGTTACAATTAATTAGATGGTTTATGCAGAAGAAACGGGGGACCGAACTTATGAAGCTCTTAGAAGACTTTGACAAGAAAGACTTATGGACAGTGCCAAATATTCTCTGTTATATTAGGGTGCTCTTGATTCCTGTATTTGTTGTGCTATATTTTAGGGCGGAGAGTGCTCGTGATTATCTTAGAGCTGCAGGGGTAATTTTATTATCTGGAGTTACAGACTTCTTAGATGGATTTGTTGCAAGAAAATTTGACATGGTTACAGAGTTAGGGAAACTAATTGATCCAATAGCAGACAAGTTGACTCAAGCTGCATTGATTTTTGTTCTTCTGATTAGGATAGATAAAATGTATCTACTTTTAATTTTATTTGCTGCCATGCAGATTTTTTTAGTGGTAGCAGGTTTGTTATTTTTGAAGATAGATAAAAAATTAGATGGTTCAAAATGGTTCGGAAAGATATCCACAACCGTATTTTATGGAGTCATGTTAGTTTTGGTGGCGTTTCCCAATCTTTCAAGTAATACAATTAATATTTTAATGATTATATGTGCAGTGTCTTTGGCTATATCTTTTATACTTTATATAAGAGAGTATGTATTAATGTATCGTGAAGCAAAATTAGAAGCCTAAGGCAATGCAGAGGACAGAAAAAACTGCCGGTAATTATTATTAACCGGCAGTTTTTTTATTTGTTCTTTTTGGACATTACCATATTTTTTATCATTTCAAATTGCTTTTTTTCTTTTGCAGACATATTTTTGCCTAGTATTTCTACTAACAATTCGTTTTCATCTTTACTAAATGACAAATCTTCTTCCTTTAATTTTTTGTTTGTAGCCATAAGGTATGGTAGGGCTTTATCAAGGGGTTTTCCCTCTAAATCATTTACTAATTCCACAAGTATGGCTAATTTTCTAGGATCAATATTATTAAGTTTTGGATTATTCGTCCAAGATGTGTCCGCCATCTAAATCATCCTCATCTTCAATTTCATCATCACTATTATCATATGACATAGAATTAAAAAGCATACTTAAATTTTCAATAGTGTCTTCTTGTTCAGGAGGAATCATCTCTTTAAGCATATCCATCATACCTGTACTGGAAAAACCAGAACTTTTATTATCATTTTCATCTCCATTCATACCTTCCATAGCAGACATGTAGGAATTATACATCTCAATAATACGTATGGAATCAAATATATTAAGTACTTTATCAATGATTTTTTTTTCTTCTTCATTACATACTGGTCTTATACCAGCGAGTAAAGCTTCCAATTCATCAGGACCATATTCTTCATCTTCAAAGCTGGAGGCAGTTAAAGGTTTTGTATTTATTTTTTTGATGCAATGGATAAAACTCAAACCTTTTGCAAAAACTTCTGCCATTGGTTTATAGGGGGTGGGAAGGTAAGGAATTGCTGCATCTAGAATTTCTGCAATATGATAAATCTTATGTTCTGCCATAGCTTCTCCCATTAGTTTATATCACTATAGTATATTCATGGATGCAATAATGATAACTAAATATAAAAATCCCATGTAGTCTTACATGGGATAATTAAGGTGTGGATCTTCAGATTTAGATATTTTATATAATATCTCTTCTAAAAACTTATGGGCTTCTTTTTTAGTTCTTTCTAGGTTCATGTCTGAGTAATTGCCACAGCTTTCTTTATCGGCGCCAGGAATCTTACCATCAAAATCACGGATAAATTCAAACATTTCTATCATTAATGGCAGAATAGCTTGTGAATCCAAATCCCCAGCTAATAATAGATAGAATCCAGTCCTACAACCCATGGGGCCAAAGTATAGGGTTTTACTTGCGTAATCCTTGTGATTACGAAGAAAAGTAGCAGCTAAATGCTCTATAGCGTGAATTTCTCCAGTATCCATAACAGGTTCAAAATTAGGTCTAGTCATTCTTATATCAAAAGTTGTTATTACTTCTTTACCTATCTTATCTTTCCTAGAAACATACAATCCTCTTAATAAGTTCATATGATCTATAGTAAAACTTGCAATTTGTTCCATGTTAACCTCCTTGTATGACATTTTACTAATATGTATATCCAATTATAACATAGAAATTTCATTTTTAAA
>CAYOAJ010000184.1:0-3876 GCA_964401895.1 uncultured Herbinix sp. | reverse complement strand
AACATTATAAATCCCCCTCTTTTTTATAATTTTCATCATAAACATCAACCATGGATGCCTGCCTAATCTTTATAGAATGATAGATCTCAGGGCTAGATTCCATCTTAGCTCTTATTCTACCAAGTTGAGGAGACGTTGATACCTTCATATAATAAGTTAATGGGGAAATATCCTCTTTTAAAATTTGAGAAATATCTTCTATATCTCTAAAAGATTCAACAATTTCTTCCTGCCCATTAGAAGAGCTAAAGCTTAAGATATATTTATAATCAAGATTATCAATTAAATTTTGAGGGCTGTCATTCTTGATAATCCTGCCACTCTTAAGCATTATTACTCTATCGCACATAATCTGTGTTTCATCCATAAAATGAGTAGATAAAAATATAGTTTTCCCAGCTTCTTTTAAACTTCTAATATAGGCATATATTCCCCTTCTTGCATCTTGATCCAACCCAGTAGTCAATTCATCATAGAAGATTAAAGAAGGATTATGTACAATACTTAACAGTACAAACAATCTCTGTTGTAAACCCCCTGATAGCTTGGAAAAATGCTTCTTCTTATGTTCTATCAGGCCAAAATCTTCAAGCAATTGGTCAACATCTACTTGCACATTGAAAGCTGCTGCCTGAAATTCTATACATTCATAAACTTTCATCATCCCGTTAATGGCACTATCTTGCAATTGGACTCCAATCTTTCTTTTTAGACCCTTAGAGCCTTCCCCTATATCTTTCTCAAATACTTCTATCCTCCCCTTATATCCTTTTCTTAATCCTAAGATCGATTCAATAAGTGTGGTTTTCCCTGCACCATTATGGCCAATAAGACCAACCACCTCATTTTCGTATATTGAAAACGAAATGTCCTTTAAAACTTGTGTCTTTCCATAACTTTTATCCATATTGTTCACTTTCAACACTACCTTATCTCCCACTACTTACCTCCATCTAAATAATTTATTTTAATGCTTTGCTATATTGGAAATATTTAAATTATATATTAGATTATCATACATGAATTGTAACTCTTCATCCTTAGCCAGGGTAATACTAACTTGTCCCCCCCAAGTTTTATTTAAAGGTTTCATAGCTTTAAATAGTTTTTTTGCATAGGTAGGATTTCCAACCATATTATCATCAGCAAACAATATAAGGTCATCATTCATTTCTGATATTTCTTCACATACATCCTCCACATCCCTATATCTCATTTTCCGACCGAACATGTTTTTAACACAACAAAATGTGCAATTGTTAGGACAGCCTCTACTTGCCATAATAGCATTCATGCTTCCATAAGGCCTCTCATAAGCCTTCCCTTTTACTAGATCTAAGCGTGGTCTTGGAAGTTTCCTTATTTCAACTGGCTCTTCGCACATATACACCCTTTTCGCTGCTTGTCTTTTATAATCCTCTAAAAATTTTGACCATGATATTTCTCCCTCACCGCATATAACTGTGTCCCCATGAGTTAAGGCTTCTTCAACCATAAAACTCACATGGATTCCTCCTAAAACTACATAACTTCCTCTCTTTCTAAAAACATCAGCTAATCGATAGACTCTATTAATATGCATTGTCATACCTGAAAGACCAACAATATCAGCATCTGGTAAATGGTCTAAATTCATTAGACCATGCATTTCATCAATAACCTCAATATCCACATCTTTATCTTTTGAAATCATGGCTGCAATATAAGGTATCGATAACATCGGAGTGATATAGGTTGCTCATCACTTATGGTTAGTCCCTTGGGAAGTCTGTTAGCAAGACAACTTCCCTGACAAGTATTTATATAGTTGCAATTTCTACAGATCCCATTGTGTCCATTAGTAAGCCCTTCTTTAAAATGACTGTTCATCTTTTCCCGTAAACTCTCAAAATTATTTTCTAGGTTGTCATAATTCCTTAAATCTATGTAATAACCATCTTTTTTAGGGGTAAACTGACAAGGCGTTAGGTTTTTATCAGAATCTACTATCATAAATAGGTTTGATCCCGCAGGACATCGTCTTGTAGTCATCATTGCTAAAAATTCTTCATTCGGTTCTCTCTTATTCTTTTTATAATGCAAGTAGTCTTTATATTTAATAGTCTGTTCAATAATTTTTTAATGGTAGATTTATAGAAGTTACTATCAATAGAGTGCCCTTCCCCTTTGTTAATCCCTACCACTGGTGTAAATCTTATGAAGGCTGCTTCTTGTTCAAAAGCAAAAGCAATAAGGTCTTCTATCTCATCAATATTCTCTTCATATATTGTGCTTCCTATAGAATAATACATTTTATTTTTTTTAAAAGTTTTATATTTGAAACAACCTTTTCAAAAGTATTAGTTTTTGTTATTTCCTGGTGTTTTCTAGGGTTTAAGGTATGAAGACTTACTCTAAGATTTATATTTTTCCCTTTTAGGAAATCAATTATTTCTTGATTAATTAACAATCCATTTGTAGTTATATTAACCCAAAACCCATTGTTAGCGGCAAATTTCAAAGCATCTTTCAATTCACCGTATAATAGAGGCTCACCACCAGAAAATGTTGTATATCTAAAACCATATTTTTTTCCTGAATTTAATATTTTATCAACGTCTTTTGCTGTTAATTTACTTGGACTCGTATCTACATGTGCACCACAAAACTCACATTCCATATTACATTGTTTAGTCAAAAAAATATCTAGATTCATTTTCTATCTCCTCTCAGCAATAAGTAAAATTCATTCTATTAAAATCTCACAGTCTATTATTTTACTCTATCAAAAATCCCATTAATTTTATTTTATGTAAATATACATTTTTAGTAGTTTATAGTTCTGTCAATGGTGTATTTAAGCAACATTTTCCTTTACTGTACCATAAAAATACAAGTTGTCAAGATGTAAATGTAAGCTTTATATAATCTAAGTTATAAAACGGAAGTATATCCCTGAGAGAAAAGATACAATTACATGCCATATTTGTTTTATTCAGAGTTTTATACCTTAAATAAATGTTGTGGGGTTGTGTTTTTTTACATTTAATAACACATGTGTTTGTTTAATAAAAATAAGGCTTTTTCTTAATTTATAAGTCTATGACTTTTTTCATTATCATTTACTTTAGTATTAGCCTCGACATTATCAATAAGTACATCTAGCCTTCGTCAACATCACCTTTCTTATTGATAGTATTAACAAAATTAATATTATTCTTAATTTAAATGTTTATCATTAGATTTCAAACAACGAACATCTTTGTTGCTTTCACTCATTAGAGCATGTCTATACTGGGTGACACAAAAAACGTCCGCAAAACCCATATAGGATTAAACAGACGTTAAAATCTTTATTATATTTAATATTATCTCTTATACTAATTTTTCAAATGTATCCTTTAATGTTGGATATAAGCCTTTAAATATCTCATATCTTCCATTATATTTTTCTACATTCTCTGGGTTAGGCTCTGTAGTTTCAACAACCTTTATTAACTTGTCACATGCTTCCCTAACAGAATCATACTGGCCACAACCAACAGTTGCTAGGATAGCTGCACCAAATGCAGGTCCTTCTTCAGAGTTAATCTTATCAACCTGTAGATTAAAAACATCTGCAACAATCTGGCACCATAATTGACTCTTTGCACCACCACCGTTAATACGAGTTCTTGACACGTCAACTCCTAGAGATTTTGCAATCTCATATGAGTCACGAAGGGCAAATGCAACACCTTCTAATACGGCTTGTGTCATATCTGCTCTTGTAGTATCCATAGTCATTCCAACAAATGCACCTCTTGCATTTGGATTGTTATGAGGTGTACGCTCACCCATTAAGTATGGCAAGTAGAAAACTTTGTTTTCACCAAGCTTTGTTATAGGTGCTTGCTC
>CAYOAJ010000183.1:1659-3889 GCA_964401895.1 uncultured Herbinix sp. | reverse complement strand
CTCTAGCTGGTCTGGTTCATGGAAACCCAAAATAATCGTCAAGGAACCTTGAGGATCTGCATCAATCAACAAGACCCTTTTACCTTCTCTTGCAAGTCCTATTCCTAAGTTTACACTTGTCACAGTCTTACCAACCCCACCCTTCTGATTTGAGACTGATATTACCTGACATTCTTTATTTGTTGTACACATATCTAGTAATCCTCCTCTTCAAATGATTCAATAAATTCATCTACTTTTTCGGTGTTTACAAGTACGATTCCCTTTATCTTTCTTGTAGCTCCAGCATCCTTTGCAAGACTTTGAAAACTATGCAGTCCCATAGAATAAAGCTCTGCACCCTCGGCATATCTTACATACTTCTTCTTTTTACTATTTACTAATTCTTCTAAATTTTCTATTTTCTTTCTTGGCTTTGGCATTTTCGTTTCCTCTCCTTCTGTTTGTTCAATGCAATGCTCATCTATATACTTATCGAGCAAATTAATATCTACTATTGATGTTTTCCGTAGGGGCCAGTTTGCTTCAGCATCTTTAGCCAGTCTTACAAAGGTCCGATATGGAAGGCTATACATCCTAGCACCTTTCTCATAGGTAATGTACCTATTCTTTCTTCCTTCCAGATACTTTTCAAGATCCGGAGCTCTTACTTGCTTTTTCTTCATACAATCCTCCTGTATTACGAGATATATTTCAGCATATGAGCAACAAAAAAGACACCTACATCTAGTTTTTCAACTAAACGTAAGTGCCTTTTCAACTATTTATTGAACCGGCTGCCCCTTGTTTTACACTTTGGGACTGTCCATAGAGAACATCTGATTTACTTGTTTGAATCCATATAGACTCATTGAAATCCTATGTTGTCCAATAGGATTGTTGTAATTTCATGTCTTCATTGGACTAATTCGGACCGCTATGGATTTTCATAGCTCTCCACTAGTCCATACACTACTCCAATGGTTTCATTGTCGGGAACAACAACACATCTCTTATAGACGCCGAATCTGTTAACAACATCACAAACCTATCTATCCCTATCCCAATTCCACCAGTAGGCGGCATACCATACTCTAAGGCTGTTATAAAGTCTTCATCCATCTCGTTAGCCTCTTCATCTCCTGCTGCCCTTAAGGCTTCCTGAGCCTCAAATCTTCCTCTCTGGTCAATAGGATCATTAAGCTCAGAGAAAGCATTTGCCATCTCACGCTGTGTAATGAAAAGTTCAAATCTTTCTGTATACTCTGGATCATCAGGCTTCCTACTTGCTAGAGGTGATATATCAACTGGATAATCTGTTATGAAGGTTGGTTGTACCAACTCATCTTCTACATACTTATCAAAGAATAATTCAATAATATCTCCACGCTTATGGTGGTCCTCAAACTTTATATTATGTTCCTTAGCTAAAGCCTTTGCAGCTGCCTCGTCTGGTATCTGATCAAAATCAACATTTGCATATTTCTTAATTGAATCCACCATAGTCAGCCTCTCGAAAGGTTTACCAAGATCAATTTCTACACCATCATATGTTATCATACTTGTTCCAAGAACCTTTTCTGAAACTGTTCTGAAAAGTCCTTCAACAAGCTCCATCATACCCTCATAATCAGTATATGCCTGATATAATTCAAGTAAAGTAAACTCCGGATTATGTTTAGTGGAAATTCCTTCATTTCTAAAAACTCTTCCAATCTCATAAACTCTTTCCAAACCACCTATAATTAGACGCTTTAGATAAAGCTCTAAAGATATCCTCAATTTCAAATCTTGATGTAAGGCATTATGATGAGTTTCAAATGGCTTTGCTGCAGCTCCACCTGCATTAGAAACCAAAACTGGAGTCTCAACCTCTATAAAACCCTTTGAATCTAAATAATTACGAATCTCTCTAACTATATGGGATCTTTTTATAAAAGTATCTTTAACATCTGGATTTACTATTAGATCCAGATACCTTTGCCTATATCTTATCTCAGTGTCCTTTAAACCATGAAATTTCTCTGGCAAAATCTGAAGACTCTTAGTTAGCAATGTTACCTCTTGGGCTTTAACTGAAATCTCACCAGACCGGGTTTTAAACACCTCACCCTTTATTCCAACGATGTCACCTATGTCATATTTTTTGAAATCAGCATAAGCTTCCTCGCCAATCGCATCTCTTCTGACATATGATTGAATATCTCCGCCTAAATCTCTTACATTGCAAAAAGAAGCCTTACCCATCACA
>CAYOAJ010000183.1:0-1649 GCA_964401895.1 uncultured Herbinix sp. | reverse complement strand
TCCTTCAAGTTCATCATAAGCTTCAATAATCTCATTGGAATGTTTAGTTACATCATACTTCATGATTTCAAAAGGATCCTTGCCTTTTTCCCTGAGTTCAGCAAGTTTATCCCTTCTAACCTGGAGTAGTTCATTAATTTCTTGTTCTGATTGCATCTGGTTATTTTCATCAGCCATGCTAACTTTCACCTCTCATCGAATTTCATATAACAGTTTCTTATTCTAAATTGATCTTTGTATGTCTAATATTTTATATTGTATGGTTCCTGCATGGGACTCAACATCCACAGTATCTCCTACTTTTTTACCAAGTAGTGCCTCACCTAGGGGAGACTCGTTAGATATCCTACCCCTTAAACTATTGGCTTCAGTTGAACCAACAATCTTGTATTCAAGCTCTTCATCATACTCCATATCAAGAATTTTTACCATACATCCAATATTAATAACATCAACGTCAACTTCATCTTCTACAACAACTTCTACATTTCTAAGTATTCTATCAATTTCATCTATCCTAGCCTCAATATCCCGCTGTTCATCTTTTGCAGCATCATATTCCGCATTCTCGGATAAATCCCCCTGCTCCCTTGCCTCTTTAATCTTCTGTGCTATCTCTCTTCTCTTATTTACTTTTAAATCGTGAAGCTCTTTTTCAAGCTGTTGCAATCCCTCGTAAGTCAATATGTGCTTTTTTTCAACCATAATAAACACCCTTCCTCCAAATAGCTTATTGTCTTTATGATTTATTTAAATATGACAATATTCTTTGTTATACAACACTTTCACATTAAACATTCACAACATTATAGCTTATGAAAGGGTCATTGTCAATTTTATAATAAATCGTTTATATAATATAAACTTCTTTTCATCTTTTATGCAAGATTATTGAAGAACATCTTTAAAAATATCAGTAAAATCAAAGGTGGCAAAATAATCTTGTGGAGTTTCAGCCCTACGAATTAACTGAACAGACTGGTCCTCCTTTAACAAAAGCTCTGCAGATCTTAATTTACCATTATAGTTATATCCCATAGAAAAACCATGGGCACCAGTATCATGTATAACTAAGTAATCACCAATATCAATCTTAGGAAGCATCCTATCAATTGCAAACTTATCATTATTTTCGCAAAGCGAGCCAGTTATATCATACTTATGGTCATTAGGCTGATCCTCCTTACCTAAGACAGTTATATGATGATATGAACCATACATAGCTGGCCTCATTAGATTTACCGCTGAAGCATCTAAACCTATATATTCTTTGTATATATTCTTCTCATGAATTGCCTTAGCTACTAGATGACCATAAGGTGCTAACATATATCTACCCAGTTCCGTATATATGGCTACGTCACCCATTCCTGCTGGAACAAGGACTTTCTCATAAGCTTTACGAACACCATCACCTATAGCATAAATATCATTTTCCTTCTCATCAGGATGATATGGAACTCCTATCCCTCCAGAAAGATTTATAAACTTAATATCTACTCCAGTTTTATCCCTAAGCTCTACTGCTAGTTCAAATAGTATACTAGCTAGTTTAGGATAATATTCATTGGAAATAGTATTACTTGCAAGAAATGAGTGAATTCCAAAGTGTTTCACTCCCTTTTTCTTTAACCTAGTAAAACCATCTA
>CAYOAJ010000182.1:0-3954 GCA_964401895.1 uncultured Herbinix sp. | reverse complement strand
TAAGGAATTCAAGTAGACCTCTTCTTTGACCTACCATTTTAAGAAGACCTCTTCTAGAGTGATGGTCCTTTTTATTGTTCTTTAGATGCTCAGTTAAGCCCTTAATTCTTTCAGTTAGTAAGGCAACTTGAACCTCTGGAGACCCAGTGTCGTTCTCTGTTCTTCCGTATTCTTTAATAATCTCTTGTTTTCTTTCTTTACTAATCATATTTTCCTCCTTATTTTAAACCGCCTAATACTAAGAACAGGTCGGAGTGTCCTAATTCTGAGTATTGGCTATGTTCTTAGCTTGATCATCATATCATATAACTTTGCAAATGTAAATAGAAAATTGTTAAAAATATTCTTTTGCCTTTTTTGTATCTCTTTCCATAGCCTTCTTTAGCATGTCTACAGAATCAAATTTCTCATCTGGCCTAATAAAATCATAAAGCTCTACCCCTATTTTTTTACCATATAAATCTTGATTGAAATCAAATATAAAAGTTTCTACTATCTTTTGACTTACCTTACCTACAGTTGGCTTTAGTCCAATATATGTTACCCCAGGATACGATTTCCCCTCTATAATAGTCTTAGAAACATAAACTCCACTGGCTGGCAAAAACTTATCAGCACTTGGATTAATATTAATAGTTGGCATGCCAAGAGTCCTGCCTATTTTTCTCCCATGTTTTATTTCACCATGTATGCTATAAGGCTGTCCTAGCATAGAATTAACATCTCTAAGCTTTCCTTCACTTAGTTTGCTTCTTATTCTTGAGCTACTTACCACTTGATTATTCCATTTTTTCTTCTGACATACAAGGGTCTTATATCCATATTTATCTTCTAAATGCTTTAGGAGATTTACATCTCCTCCTCGCTTATATCCAAATCTAAAATCTTCACCAACCACTATATACTTTGCATCTAACCTATCTACAAGAACACTCTTAATAAAGTCTTCTCCCTCTATGGACATGGTTTCTTTGGTAAATGGATAGGATATAAGAACATCTATACCTGTACTTTTTACCTTTTCAATCTTTTCTTCTTCTGTATAAATTAGTTTAATCTCTTCTTTAGATATTAAATTACTTGGATGGTATGAAAAGGTAAACATAACTCCCTTGTGTCCTTGCTTTTTATATAAAATAACTTGGTCAATTAAATGCTGATGGCCAATATGTATTCCATCAAATTTCCCTAAAGTTATAACACTATTTCTAAGTTTGAAGTTTTTTTCATTTACTATATATTTCATTCTATCCTCCAGTTAGGAACATTTTAACCGGGCGAAAAACATCCTTATCATTATTATAAGCATAAATAGCTATAAAATTATTATCAGCATCATATACCCGGTAGTGTTTTTCCTCTTTTGAAGTCTGCATTTCTTTAACTTGTTTTTTATAAAACATATTACCATTATAGATAAGTTTGCTATGTTCTTTTTCCACTACAACTTTACCATAATTACTTAACATTTGGTCTACTGCTAGGATATGGTCTGCAATCCTTCCTTCACTAACTAATTCTTCAATCTCACCAAGCTTAAGAGCATTGTCTAACTGAAAATCTCCCACCCTTGTTCTTACTAGACTTTGCATACTTGCTCCGCATCCAAGTTCATGGCCAATATCATGAATTAATGTCCTTATATAAGTCCCTTTTCCACAAGATACACTTATAGAAACTTCATTTTCTTTTTTATTATATCCTCTTATTAAAATTTCATTTATTTTAACAGGCCTTTTCTTACGTTCTACTTCTTGACCTTTTCTAGCCAACTCATAAAGTCTTTTCCCTTGGACTTTAACAGCTGAGTACATAGGCGGAAGTTGATCATATCCCCCTACAAACTTTTTGCAGGCCTCTTCTACTTCTTCTTCCTTGACATTTACATCATTTATACTGGTAATTCTTCCTGTCATGTCTTGGGTATCAGTGGTTACTCCTAGCTTCATAACCCCATCATAAGCCTTGTCCTTATCAATAATAAGTTCTACAACTTTCGTTGCATTTCCAATACATAAGGGTAAGACCCCTTCAGCATCCGGATCCAAGGTACCAGTATGTCCTATCTTTTTCATCTTTAATATACCCCTCATTTTCGCAACAACATCATGAGAGGTATAGCCTTTTTCTTTATATACATTTATTATTCCATTCACTAATTTTACCTCTGCTTAATATTGTCAAGCTGGGCCTCAATATGAGGAATAAGATTATTAATTACATCATCTAGTGTGCCTTCTATTGTGCAACCAGCGGCTCTAATATGTCCGCCACCTCCAAAATAAATGGCTATATCACTAACATTTACATCCCCATTGGACCTCATGCTAATCTTATATTGCTTGTCTCCCATCTCATATATGAAAACTGCTACTTCCGTCCCCTTAGTTAGCCTAAGTTGATCGATAACACCTTCTGTATCCCCTGAATCTGCCTTATAAAAGTCTAAAACTTCTGAATCTATGGCTGATACAATCACTTTATCATCAAGAAGAAGAAAACTTTCAATTAGGCATCGACCCAGAAGTTGATTTTGCATATAAGTTTTTTGGTAAAATGTTTCGTCTATAAGTTTAGAGAATTCAATTTCTTTACTCATTAAAAACCCAGCAACTTCCATGGTCCATTTTGTGGTGTTAGAATGTTTAAATATACCGGTATCATGGATTATTCCTACATAGAGAGACTCAGCAATTGTCTTAGTAATCTTTTCTTTTTCAAATAAGCTAAATAAAACCTCACATGTTGAAGAAGCGTCTGCTATTACATAATTAACATCTCCAAATAAGTCATTGCTAATATGATGGTCAATATTAATAGTCTTTTTAGCCTCCGTAAAATACTTTTGGGCTTGACCTAAACGATCAAGAGAAGCACAGTCCATTGAGATAAAAACATCATAAGGCTCTGCGTCTTCAAATGAACTGTTAATTTTTTCGGAGTTTTTTAATTTTAGAAATTCATTTCCTATAGCTTCTAGATAAATGTCAACCTGACCTATTGCAAAAACATCATTGTTATTCTTCAGGTATTCATAAATTGCCATACACGAACCAATACAATCTCCATCAGGTCTAACATGACCAGCTAAGGCAACCCTTTTAGCTCCCTTAAGCTCTTTTGTCAAGCTAATTTGTATATTACTCATTGTAAATACTCCTTATCAATGTAATATGTTTTACTCTGGAATGTCATTATTTATATCATCAATCTTTTTTGACATATTTACTCCATACTCTATTGAATCATCGTTAAAAAAGGTTAATTCAGGTGTATTTCTTAAATTAAGCTTTTTAGCTAGCTGGCCCCTAATATATGGAGCCGCACTGTTTAATCCTTCCTGAGTATCCTTTCTAGCCTCATCATCCCCTAAAACACTAACAAATACCTTAGCAGTTTTTAAGTCTGGAGCAACTTGAACAGAAACAATTGATGTCATTGGATGAATTCTTGGGTCCTTAAGATCTAAACGAACAACTTCACTTAATACTCTTTGAACTTCATTATTAATTCTAATGTTTTTTCTACTGTTTTTTCTCATATACCATCAATCCCTTTCTTGTAATCAAAGATACTTATTATCTTGGAATTTCCTCCATAATATAAGCTTCAAACTGGTCTCCTACCTTAATATCATTGTACTTCTCAAATACCAGTCCACATTCATATCCGGCATTTACCTCTCTTACATCATCTTGGAAACGCTTTAATGATTCTAAATTACCTTCAAAGATAAGTTTATCATCACGATATAATCTTATCATGCTATTTCTTTCTACTTTACCACTGGTTACATATGATCCCGCTATTGTACCTATACCAGAAGCGTTAAATGTCTGTCTAACTTCTCCATGACCTATAACTTTTTCTTCATATATAGGATCTAATAATCCCTTCATTGCAGCTTCAACATCATTTATTGCATTATATATTACGCTATATAATTTAATATCA
>CAYOAJ010000181.1:0-3976 GCA_964401895.1 uncultured Herbinix sp. | reverse complement strand
CAAATAGGTCAGTTTCAGTTTCTTCTCTAAATGTTGTTTCTAGAACTCCTGCTCTAGCGCCACCAATTCCTAATGCATAAGCTAAGCCTAAATCATAAGCCTTACCACTTGCATCTTGCTCTACAGCTATTAGACAAGGAACACCTTTACCCTTTTGGTACTCACTTCTTACTGTATGTCCTGGCCCCTTAGGAGCTATCATTAAAACGTCTACATTCTCAGGTGGAACAATCTGTCCATAATGTATAGAAAAACCATGGGCAAACATTAGAACATTACCCTCTTCTAAGTTAGGTTCAATTGATTCCTTGTAAAGCTTTGCTTGTGTCTCATCATTAATTAATATCATTATCATATCAGCTTTCTTAGCTGCTTCTTCTGATGTATACACTTCAAATCCAGCCGCCTCAGCCTTAGCCCATGAAGAACTTCCTTCATATAAGCCAATAATAACATTAAGTCCTGAATCCTTAAGATTCAATGCATGAGCATGTCCTTGACTACCATACCCAATAACTGCAATTACCTTGTCCTCTAGTAATGATAGATCACAATCCTCTTGATAAAAAACCTTTGCCATTTCTTACTTCCTCCTTATTCATCTATAAAATCTGCAATATCTCCAGAGCCTCTTGTAAGTCCAGTTATTCCCGTCCTTACCAGCTCCTTAATTGTATATTGTTCTAACAAATTGATAAATGCATCAATCTTCTCATTATTACCTGTAAGTTCAATCATTAAAGATTCAAGGGAAACATCCACTATTTTAGCTCTGAAAATATTAGCTATAGAGATTACAGATTGACGGTCTCTATCCTTAGTTTCAACCTTCACAAGTATTAATTCTCTAGTAACAGATTCTCCTGATTTTAATTCATAAACTTCTATTACATCCTGTAATTTCTGAAGTTGCTTAGTTATCTGCTCCAATATCATATCATCGCCAGTTACTTGGACTGTCATCCTAGAAATCGCCTGATCCTCTGTCTCACCTACTGTTAGACTATCTATATTATATCCTCTTCTACTAAACAATCCAGCCACACGGCTTAAAACACCAGGTGTATTGTCAACTAAAACTGATAATACCATCGTTTTCATAGCATGCTCCTTCCACCTATATATATATATATCTATTTACATCTATGTATTACTGAAATTACTTTTGATTAGATCAATATTTAAAACAGTTTAACAACACAAAACGCTTTTGTCAAGTAAAGTTTTAAAGTGGTATCATATAATTATCAAAATTCCAAGATTTCTTATAAAGCCACTTTTCCAAAAACCATTACGAAAGAGCTCAACTCTTCTACTTATAAAATCTAATTTATCTAAATTGGCAAATGTTTTAATAATCTTTTTTTCCTTATCAGCTAAGAAACCTTCATATAGAAGATAAAATTCTCCGGCCTGCCTTTGAGAAGCCAAAAGGGACTTTTTCTGCTTATTTATAGAAGTAATTCTATCCTTTATATATGAAAGATACCCCTTATTCCCTACAAGATTATCATCATGTTGCCTGTATAAAAGAGTAGGAAAATCTAGATATCCTACTTGGCCAATAGCTGAGGCAATAAGGCTAATCCAGCCATCATGAAGCCTTGCATTCTTAGGTAACTTTCTACTTCTAAGTATCTCTCTTAAGGAAGAATTAATCATTACAGTACAACCTATTAATTTATTTTCCATTAATAAATGAGCCAAATCCTTTTTATAAGGATTTAAAGCACTAGACTTAAAAAAAGAATTATTTATTAGATTTAAATCCTTATCAACTACAATGGCATCAGTAAAAACAGCAAGAGGGAGCCCCTCAGGAGAAGACTCTTCCATCTCTTTTATCTTCTTTAAAGTAAGACTAATCTTGTCAGATATCCAAAAATCATCTTGATCAGATAACATAATATAGTCAGCATTTGTATTACAGATACCCTGAAGAAAATTCTTAGTAACACCTAAGTTCTTCTGGTTCTGGTGAACATGTACCTTTCCAGGATGTCTTTCTTTATATTCATTCAAGATTGAAATCGTATCATCCCTAGAACCATCATCATATATATGAAGGTCAAAATTTCTATAATCGGAAGACAAAATCGAATCTATCTGTTCTTTTATATAAGATTGGCCATTATATGTTGCCATAACTATTGACACTTTATTCATTTTCCATATTCCCCTTTTGCCAATAAGATTTATTCATACTTAATAAAGGAACAAGTTCTTCTGGTAAAAGATAATAATGATATCCTAATTTGTAACCAATAAACTTTATTGCTGAAACAACAATCAATTCCAATATTCTAAGAAACTTGCCTCTTTTAATTAAGGACCTAGTAAGTGTGAAAATCATCTTAATTCCTTCAGACTCAGACCTTACACTATTAAAAAGCCCTATATACTGCCTTTGAGAAACCCCTAAATCAAAATTCCTTCTAAATTGCTGCGTGTAAGAGTAGTTGTGGGAATGTATAACCATAGCATCTGCAACATAGGCGATCTTATATCCACTACCTATCAAAGCAAATCCCATAATCATATCTTCGTTAAAAATCGTCTTATTAACAAATCCCCCTAATTTCTTATAAATGTCCTTACGATAAGCTGCACATACATTAGAGCAAAAGAAGGTTTTTATGGCTAGCCTTTCTACATCCTTTGAAGATTTAATCTTGCTTTTGCTAGGATAATTAAAAACCCTAGTCATTTTCTCTAAAAGATCGGCATCCTTATTGGCTAACTGCCTAGCATATGAAGCTCCTATGTTAGAATCTTTAAAAGGGACAAGTAACTTCTCAATCAGAAATTCATCAACTGGCACTGCATCCTGAGTCATAAAAAGCATAATTTCAGCTTCAGATAAGGAAGCCCCATATCTTCTAGTGCCTCCATGATCAAATTCTTCCTTGGCAATAGCTATAACTTCTATTTCTATATCAGTCTCAGGCAAGTCTTCTGCTTGGAGTTTGATATCACCCTCATCAAGAGTCTGTAATAAGAATATTTTGTTAGCTTTAACAGTTTGGTTCATTAATTTATCTAATAACTTTATCAACTTATCATCAGGATGATATACCGGTATTATAATGTCTACTCTATCGTCAAATTGTATGTCATGATATAATTTATTAGCTTTTTCTTTATATTTCATCTTCATCCCTTCCAATATTATTTATAATATAGTTTATATATATTAACTATATTATAGTCAATTTTCATAAATTAAACAATAAGATTTAATAATTATAAAACAGTTATCATTGACAACATATCTATAAAAAGTTATAATATACCTGTAGTTATTATTATAAAATACATAAATTTAGGAGGTTCTGTATAATGAAAAAGGCATTGTCTCTAATATTATCACTTGCTCTAGTTCTAAGCCTTGGACTGACAGCGTTAGCTGCTACAGAAGTTGATGTTAGTGCTGGCAATCTTGGCCGTGGTGCTTCCTTAGTTCCTTATGGTCAAACCATTAAGGAAAATGATGATGGTACTGTAACAGCTATAAGTACAGAAATTATCTCTTACTATCTACCAGAAGGTGAAGCTATTGCTCCTGGAGCAACAGTAACAGCTCACGTTACAGGTACATCTGATGGTGACTTTAGGATGTGGCCAATTGATGTGAACGAAACTACAAACATAGCTAATGATGACATCTTCAAAGCTTCAGATCACGGCTTTACAGGTGGAGATTTTGATTTCACATTTACATTTACAACATTAGCAGATAATGATCCATCAACTGAATTTGCATTCAAAGCTTTTGAATACGGTGCAGAGCTTGACAATTTAGTTGTTAAATCTCTTACCCTTACTGAAGGGGGAGAAACAGCAGCTCCTGCAGATGATGCAGCAGTTGAAGACACAGTAGATGCGTCTCCACAAACAGGGGAAACTAGCTATGCTATCCTTTTCCTTGTATTAATGGTTATTTCCATGACTGGCGTAGTTGTTTTAAGAAAAAATC
>CAYOAJ010000180.1:0-4027 GCA_964401895.1 uncultured Herbinix sp. | reverse complement strand
ATTCAACAACATACTCTGTTCCAGATGTGAATGGAACATAAAGAGATATCTTAGCAACTTTATTTGTATCATCCATCTCTACTTCTTTAACAAGTTGTTTAACCTTTGTACTACCTACCATAGCATAAACTTCAATGTCATCTTTAAGATCAACATCTTTATCTATAGCAGAACTAAAGATTACATTTAATGAAGATAAATCAACTTGTTTAGCTTCTACCATCTCATTGCCTACAACAAATGTACAAGTATCAGTATCTAATACTTGATCAGCATATTTCACTGGATCTTTAAGCCATTTGTTGTATCTAGCTTTAGATTGGAAAGACCATGCTGTAACAGTGTATTCCCCAGCTTCTTGAGGTACAACTACACCATTGTTTGCATTAAGCTCTACGCCTTCTGCAGGTTCGATAGTCCATCTAGTAATTGCAGATGTCTTATCAGTTCTACCAGCTTCAGTTACGAAGTCTCTGTTGAAGTTATGTTTCTCACCTACTGCTAATGTCTCAATAGGATTATTGATTGTAACTTCTTCAATATTATCTCTTACGATAACCTCTGCTGTTAAATCAGTAACATCATTACCATCTTTGTCAGTGATATAAACAGTAACTTCTGTTCTACCTACACCAACTGCAGTTGTTACACCGTTTGTTTCTTTAACAGTAGCAACTGACTCGTCAGCGGATTCCCAGAAATACTTCCAGCCTGACTTTTTGTTCTTAATGTTGAAGTTGAACCAGTTTGCATCAGTTTCTTCTCTGCCTAAGTGTAGGTATTTTTTTACACTGTTTAAGCTTGGTGCTGGTTTAGCGAAAGCACCTGCGGCAGGAGATACAACGGATAGAACCATTGCTAATGCAAGAACTAGAGACAACCTCTTAAAGAATCTCTTCTTCATATTCTTACTTCCTCCTTAAAATATATGGTTTGGTATTATACTTTGCGTCTACCCTTTCTCTTCCCAAGTAATAAACCCCTTGTGTTGTTTAAGAGAAAACGCGATAATATAATCATTCCAACAACAAGATTATTATAGCAATTAAGGAAAAAAAGGTCAAGTCTTTTTATTGTTAATTATTTAATAATATAAGTTTTCTTAGACCTTCTTTTTTATAATCACTGTCGGTAGATTATATTAAGTCACAATGCATTCGGGATAACCCCTTATCTATAATTCTTAACATTCCTTATCCAAAGGTTGCTCAGCTAACAGATACTTGATAGGATGTGACTTCATCTGCCATCGCTTCCAATGGATAATTCATGTGCATTGGCTATAACTACATAATGCAATTTGTATGTGTCAAATATATGTCAAGCCTTTGTCACATTTGGTTTATTTTAAGTATTTTCTCAACAAATGCCTGCATTTCAGTGGTCTCACATACCTTGTCGTGTAGTACTGGAGCAGTTTTTAGTTCTTTTACTGCCTCGGGTATCTCTACCCCTGTTAATTCATTTAATAGTTTTGCCTGTTCATAATCATCTAAACCTGTGGAAGAAGCTTCAATTGCCTCTAGTACACTCTCAGCAAACTTATATGGGCTTGCAGTTGATACAATAAGTGTTTTTGTTGTATCCTTGCTGTCAGCTTTATATTGTTCATTTACTTTAGCTGCTACTGCTGTATGAGTATCAATAATATAATTATAGTCATTAAAAACATTATTAATCATATCTTTTGTCTTATCATCGGATGCCCATCCTCCAGCAAAGTCTTTTAGATTATCTTTCATGCTGTCAGTAATCTTATAAGTTCCTTTTGTTTGTAAAGACTCCATTAATTCTGCTGTCTTATTAACATCTTCTCCCGATATATGATAAATTAACCTTTCAAGATTACTAGATACTAATATATCCATAGATGGTGAAGAAGTCAAGAAGAATTCTCTATTCTTATCATATATTCCTGTTGAAAAGAAATCATACAATACTTTATTGTCATTAGATGCACAAATTAATTTATTAACAGGTAGGCCCATCTGCTTCGCATAAAATGCTGCAAGGATGTTTCCAAAGTTACCAGTAGGCACTACTAGATTAATTTTCTCTCCTTGGCTTATCTCTTTCTTTTTATATAAATAAGCATAAGAATATACATAGTAAACAATCTGTGGTACCAGTCTTCCAATATTGATTGAATTGGCAGAAGAGAAACGATAAGAAGACTTATGCATCCTATTAGCAAGATCCTTATCATTAAACATCGCCTTAACACCTGTTTGGGCATCGTCAAAGTTACCAGTTATTCCAATTACATAAGTATTATCACCCTTCTGTGTTACCATCTGCCTTTCTTGAACAGAGCTTACCCCATTCTTAGGATAGAAGACAATAATCTTAGTACCTTCAACATCTGCAAATCCTGCTAATGCAGCTTTACCTGTATCTCCAGAAGTGGCTGTTAATATAACTATTTCTTCTTCTATGTTATTTTTCTTTGCAGCCTTAGTTAATAAGTGAGGAAGTATGGACAGGGCCATATCTTTAAAGGCCAGGGTTGAGCCATGGAACAATTCGAGATAATAGTCTTCTCCAACCTTTTTAATTGGTGCTATCTCTGGAGTGTCAAACTTACTATCATATGCTTTGTTAATACAATCTTTCAGTTCTTCCTCAGTGTAATCAGTCATATAAAGCTTCATTACTTCATAAGCAATTCCTTGATAATCCATATGAGATAACTCTTCTAGACTTTTATCAAGTTTGGGCAAAACTTCAGGTACATATAATCCTCCGTCAGGTGACAAGCCTTGTAAGACTGCCTGAGAAGCTGTTACCTTGTCTGCTTTATTTCTTGTACTGTGGTACATTAAGTTCATAAGATCATTTCCCTTCGTTTAAATTATCCAATATTCTTATTTTTGTTCTTATAGTAAGATTGCCGCACAGAAAGCTCTATTAGCTTCCTGAGCGGCAATCACTCTTTAATCGTCACTTCATTTAGCTTATGGCGATTATATCAGATTTAATTATTGGATACAACTTGAAATTGTATATTCTTTCATTATTTGTTTTTATGCTTTGTTGGTGAAGAACTCATGACCACCATGGCTAAATAATCTCTTTAGGTTCTTATCGAACCATCTTGCATTGTTTTTATTGGCTCTTTTCCTAGCCATAAAATACAAGGCTCCTTCAGAATAGTCTTCTCCATCAATAGCCCTTTGCACTGCTTCCTTTGACTCTTCTGTAACTTTTACAGTCCAAAACCTTTTATCAGATATCGGTGAGAATTGATATTTGCCCTTAGTATTTTGAAAGATTACTCCTTCAACAGTATCAGGAAAGGCATCGTTATTCATTCTATTCATGACTACATTTACGATTAGTATCTTGCCCTTCATATCTTCACCAGTTGCTTCTGCCTCTACAATTCTTTCTAACATTATTATCTCTTCTTCTGTAAAAGCTGAACTAGTATCCTCAATGGATAAGCTTAATATTTCTTCAGGCTCCGCTTCTGGCAGATCCATGTTTTCTATTTCAGATAATACCATCTCATACTCTTCATCATTCAAAGCATGTCCCATAAACCATTGGGTGTCATCTAGATTTTTTTTATTATTATCTTTGTTTATACTCCTTATCTCTAGATTACTTTTATCTACATTGTTTGTTGACAGGTTCCTTGTTACTAGATTGTTTGTTAGCATACTTGTAGCCTCAATCTCTGAGGATAAATCTACAACTTGCTTTTTAGTTTCTTCTTTAGCTTCTACTGATATCTCTTTTGCACCTGAATTTATATCATATAATGAATCAGATCCAAAGATCAATAGAATAAAAGATAATACATAAGCTATTGCAATCATATACATACCATGGCTGTTTGCCTTTTGTATTTTCCTTTTCTGAAGAAACTTTTTTATTTTTGACATAAGTATTTCCTTTCATCTATATAATTGTTTCCATTTATTGGCCTTTATGGTAATGTTATCAAGCATTATAGGCATGGTTTTTTTATGTGTCAATAAGAAAAATGACTTTTCAGCACTTCCGCATATTAATTGTTACCTTA
>CAYOAJ010000179.1:0-4043 GCA_964401895.1 uncultured Herbinix sp. | reverse complement strand
ATACTAAGTAAAGTTTAATATGCCTCATTTATACATTTTTATACTTAATTGTAACTGAATCCCGATAAGATGTCAAATGTTATAGTTGTTTTACAGTAAGTTAACATTATTACAATTTGTATCCATTCTTGTTTTGATTGAAAAAAAACAGACTAACTATTTTGTGAATAAAATAAGAACATATAATGCCAAAATTTAAAGTTGCAAATTTTATAGTTTTCATTAATAATATAGAGGTAGCATCTAACTTTATTAATTTACAATTTTACTATTAAGCAGAGCTTATAAAAGGCTTTAATATATATAATATAAACTGTAGCAATATAAGTTGTATAATGTATTGGGAGATGTAACTTTTATTAAGTGGTTTATATGAGAGGATGTAAAAACTATGGATATGAATAATTACCAATCATTTTCAGGAAAGATCCATGAGGAATGTGGAGTTTTTGGAGCATATGATTTAGATGGCGAAGATGTTTTATCCACTATTTATTATGGTCTGTTTGCACTGCAACATAGGGGACAAGAAAGTTGTGGTATTGCTCTTAGTGACACCAGGGGACCTAAAGGAAAAGTTAAGGCTTGCAAGGGAATGGGCCTAGTAAGTGAAGTTTGTACAGAAGAAAATATGGAGAATATGACTGGTAATATTGGAGTAGGTCATGTTAGATACTCCACAGCAGGAGAGCGGGGAATACACAATACCCAGCCTTTAGTTTTAAATTATGCAAAGGGAACTCTTGCACTGGCTCACAATGGTAAATTAGTTAATACAGAGGAACTTAAAAGGGAATTAGAATATACAGGGGCTATATTTCAGACAACTATTGATACAGAGATTATTGCATATCATATTGCTAGGGAAAGGCTAAAGACTAGCACTGTAGAACAAGCTGTTGTTAATGCTATGAAGAAACTTAAAGGGGCATACTCTCTAGTTTTAATGAGTCCTAGGAAGTTAATAGGGGCAAGGGATCCTTTTGGATTTCATCCATTATGTATAGGTAAAAAGGGCAGTTCATATATTCTTGCTTCTGAAACCTCAGCACTTTCTGCAGCAGACGCAGAATTTGTTAGGGATGTTCTACCTGGTGAAGTTGTAATGATTAACGAAAATGGAATTCATTCAGATACTTCCATGTGCGGACAAAAGACAGCCAAATGCATTTTCGAATATATTTATTTTGCCCGTCCAGACACTCATATTGATGGGATCAGTGTATATAATTCTAGAATTATTGCTGGAAAGATTTTGGCTCAGACATATCCAGTTGAAGCAGACGTAGTAGTTGGAGTGCCAGACTCAGGAAATGCTGCAGCCATGGGTTATGCTATGGAATCAGGAATACCATTTCAGATGGCATTTGTAAAGAATAGTTATGTAGGAAGAACATTTATAAAACCAAAACAATCATCCCGAGTATCCGGGGTTCGAATAAAGTTAAATGTACTACCAGAGATAGTCAAAGGGAAAAGAGTTATTATGATTGATGACTCAATGGTTAGAGGAACCACCTCCGCCAATATAGTTAAAATGCTAAAAGAAGCTGGCGCTACGGAAGTCCATGTTCGAATAAGTTCCCCACCATTTCTCAATCCATGTTATTATGGTACAGATGTACCAAGTGGTGACCAGCTGATTGCCTACAATAATACAGTAGAAGAGATAAGAGATATAATCGGAGCAGATTCCCTAGGCTATCTTCAAGTAGATAGACTAAGCGAAATTGTTGAAGGAGAAACAGGCTATTGCGACGCCTGCTTCACAGGAAATTACCCCATAAAATAATGGGAACGGGGGCCGCTGGTTGGGCAGGGGCCGTCGGTGGTGGGACAGGGGGACAGGTCCCGTGTCCCAGATTGGAATAGTTTGTAAAAGTGGGACGAGGGACCTGTCCCTATGTCCCAAAAAGGAGGAAGAATGAAGAGGATAGGTAAGTTTGAAAAGGTGAGTTTTAAGCAGTTTGAGGAAGCATGGATTGATACTTTCTCTGATAGGGATGATATAGAAGAGATTTATAATGATATAAAGTTACCCAAAAGAGCGACTAGAGGTTCGGCGGGATATGACTTTTATAGTCCAGATACTTTTGTATTAAAGGCGGGAGAAACAGTTAAGGTACCTACTGGTATTAGAGTAAGCATGGAAGATGGATGGGTGCTTAAATGTTATCCAAGGAGTGGACTAGGCTTTAAATTCCGTCTTCAGTTAGACAACACTGTTGGGATAATTGACAGTGACTATTATTATTCAAATAATGAAGGCCATATATTTTGCAAGTTAACTAATGATGGAAAAGAAGGTAAAGAGCTTACCATAGAGAAGGGCCTAGGTTTTATGCAAGGGATCTTTGTGGAGTATGGGATAACCTTTGATGATGATGTAGATGATATAAGAGATGGTGGATTTGGTAGCACTAATTAAAAAATGGGACGGGGGCCTGACCCCCTGTCCCATTAGCTATTTTCAATTCTCCATTTAATACTTCTTTCAAGATAATCAACATAGTCAGGGTTTTTACACATTCCTTTACCTGGGGTGTCGCTAATCTTTGCTACATCTTGGCCGTTACATTCTGTTACCTTCATTACTATATTTAATGGAGATACGTCAGTATCATTACTGATATAGGTTCCAATTCCAAATGCCACTTTTGCCCTATCTTTGAAGTAATTATAAATTTCTGTTGCCTTAGCAAAGTTAAGGCCATCACTGAATAAAAGTGACTTAGTCCTAGGGTCTATGCCAAGACTTTCGTAATGGTCTATCATTTTATCTCCCCATTCAAATGGATCTCCAGAGTCGTGACGAACCCCGCTAAAGAGGGTGGAGTAAGTAAGTCTGAAATCTCTTAGGAAACAATCAGTTGTGATTGTATCGGTTAGAGCTGTTCCATTTAATATACCGTACTCCTTCACCCATGCATCAAGGGCGAACCAGTTTGAATAGGCTGGGTTGTGTTTATGGTTTCCTTGGCCTACGCACATAATCCACTCATGGGCCATGGTTCCTACCGGAGTGACATTATATTTTTTGGCAAGATAGACACATGATGTTCCGATAAAATTGCTGTACATTGGGTCAGTTTTACTAAGTTCGTAAATAGCAAGGTCCTGGGCTTCTGCGGAAAGTCTCCTTCTGATTCCAAACTCAGAGAAGTTTCCAATCTGATATTGTCCCGTATTTAATTTATCTATCTTATCATAAAGTCTCTTCTTAAAAGATTGAAAAACTGGCTCATAATCGTGGGCCATACGGAAATACACTTCATTTACAATGGCAAGTGTAGGAATCTCATACATTGAGGTGTTAAGCCATGTGCCGGTTGCTTCAATAGTAAGGCCGTTTTTGCCTTCTGTAGTAATTTCAAAATCTTTAAACCTTGGCTCCCATAGCCTTAAAAAATCAATATATGAATCTTTGAACCATGTGATGTTTCGAAGGTATTCAAGCTCATCCTCTGTAAATCTGAGGGTGCAGTAATGCTTTAGTTGTTCCTTAATTTCTTCTACCATTTCTTCTGTAAAATGTATATTTTCATTTCTACATTTAAAGGTCCAGGTAGTTTTATATGATGGAAATTGGTGATAGATTGCTTGACCCATGCTGAATTTATAAAGGTCTGTTTCTAGCAGGGATACTATAATTGGTTTGAATTTCATGGCAAGATCCTCCTACTCTACAATTTGAATATGACAGGTTTTCATGGACTCCAGAGCCCTTTTGTGACTCTCAGGTGTTACACAGGCGCAGGCATCTGCTATAACTCTAATATTTGTTTCAGGTAAGATAGTTTTTGTAAGTAAGACATTGCTAATAACGCAAAATCCAGTGCATACACCGCAAAAATCAATTTGTGTACTAGGATGGTTTTTAATTTCTGACTTCTGTGTATCCATCATATATCGTGCCATATCTGCGCCGCCAAATGTTTCTTTTTTAAAGCTGCGAATCGGTATGTTACGATCAGATGCGTCATTAAACGCCTTTTCTATTCTGCTGTCAAGTTTGTGACCGGTGGTTCCTTCTATACAATGCT
>CAYOAJ010000178.1:0-4048 GCA_964401895.1 uncultured Herbinix sp. | reverse complement strand
ATTTTGATGAGCAGAATTATCATTCTATATTAGTGAATTTACGCCTTTATGATAAATGGCAGGATAC
Organism: uncultured Herbinix sp.; assembly: GCA_964401895.1. GTDB lineage: Bacteria > Bacillota > Clostridia > Lachnospirales > Lachnospiraceae > Mobilitalea. The sequence goes on along the minus strand of CAYOAJ010000178.1, from coordinate 3,981 downwards.
TTGGTATGATGACGAAGAAAAATTTCAATCAGTTCTAAGGCCTGCAATACAGGAATTGCTTTCATTTAAGGTAGAAGGAATAGTATACGTAGCTGGTCATTGTAGGGTGGTTAATTGTTTTCCTGATGATTTTCCAGTGCCTGCAATTGTATCATATGCTCTATCTAAATCTCCTAAATTCACATCGGTAATAATAGATGATGAAAAGGGAGGCTATGATGTGACTTCTTATCTTATTTCCATGGGACATAGGAAGATTGGAGTAATAGCTGGTGATAGAGACAATATTCATACACAGGAACGAAGTAAGGGCTATCAAAAGGCATTGTTGGAAGAGGGAATCTTATTTGATCCAGACTTAATTAGGTACGGAAACTGGAAGAGGGAATCAGGATACCATGAGACAAAGGAATTAGTAAAGAAAGGTGTTACTGCTATCTTATGTATGAATGATACTATGGCAGCAGGTTCTTATGATTATCTCTACCAACATAATATAGAAATAGGCAGGGATGTTTCAGTTATAGGTTATGATAATAAGGAAATCTCCCAGTACTTAAGGCCGAAGCTTACAACAAATGAGATAAAACTATCTGAAATTGGCAAGATATCAGCTGAAATTTTATTAAAAGAAGTTGAAGAAGATAAAGAAGGAAATGTAAGCCCCTCTATTATAAAACTACCTTGCTGTCTAATAGAGAGGGAATCCGTCGGCAGGCTTTAACTATAATATGGCATTTACAATTGACAGTATGGAATATAATTAATATAATTAATTTATGGTTAAACGATTTACTAAATGAGAAGGTAATATGTAGATGGAGGTAGATGAAATGATTAGAACTGCTGTCACTGAGAATGGACTTGTAAGGGGAATTGAAGCTGCTGATCCAAGAATTACCGCCTTTAAAGGCATACCTTTTGCTGCTCCCCCGGTAGGAGACAATAGGTGGAGAGCTCCTCAGCCTTGTAAAGACTGGGAAGGAACACTAGAAGCATATAGGTTTGCTCCAATCTCTGTCCAGGATACACCTGGTTTAGGAGATGATATCTATTGTAGAGAATGGCATGTGGATCCAGATATTGCTATGGATGAAGATTGTCTATACTTAAATGTATGGACTAGTGCAAAAAGTACAGATGAAAAACAACCAGTCCTAGTATGGTTTTTCGGTGGTGGATATCAATGGGGATATACTGCCGAGATGGAGTTTGATGGGGAACGAATAGCCAGAAGAGGCATTACAGTTGTTACAGTTAATTATAGGTTAAATGCATTTGGATTCTTAGCACATCCAGATATTACTGCCCAGCAACCAGAAGCACCAACGAACTTTGGACATCTAGATCAACAGGCGGGACTAAGATGGGTTATAAGAAACATTGAAGCTTTTGGTGGAGATCCAGACGATATAACAATTGCAGGTCAGTCTGCTGGTGGGGGAAGCGTTCTATCACAGATGACTTGTCCAGATAATTTTGGTTCTTTCCAAAAAGCTGTTATACATAGCGCTATGATACGGGACCCATATGGAAGTGAAAATACTATTAGACAAAAGACACTTGCAGAAGCAGAAGAAGATGGAGTGAAACTCTTTGAATGTTTAGGAGTTAAGACTTTAGAAGAGGCTAGGAAGCTAGATCCTTTATTTATAAGAGAAAAATATAATGAATATGCAAAAAACAATAGCAGAATGGCAACAGTAATTGATAACAAGTTCTGTTTTGGTGATCCTATTGAACTTTATATGAAGAATGAACATGCAAGAGTTCCGGTAATGTCAGGAAATACAGGGGATGAGTTTCTTAACTTTATTAATGCAGAATCAGATGATGACTTTATAGACAAAGTAAATAGTATTCTTGGTGAGACTGCAAAAGAGTTTTTAGAACTTGATGAGGTCTGGAAGAAAGATGGGAACAAGTATGCCATTGTTAATGGCATTGAATGTACTGTAAAGAGTGTTTTTCAGGAAAATCATAAATACGGAAACACACAAAATTATTACTATCGTTTCGATTCGGATATTCCGGGATGGGATAATCCAGGTACTTTCCATTCTGTTGACCTATGGTTCTTCTTTGAGACCCTAGCAAAATCCTGGAGACCTTTTACAGGTAAGCATTATGATCTTGCCCGCCATATGTGTAATTATTATTGCAATTTTATTAAAACCGGTGATCCTAATGGTTTAGATGCCAATGGAGAGGAAATGCCTCATTGGGATACTTATTCTAAGGAAAATCCTAATAGTATGGTTTTCTCTAGTGAAGGCTCATATATTGAGAAGGACGATAGTAAGTTTAATAAAATATTAATAGATAAAATTAAGAAAGATTTAAAATAATAAATCAAAAACAATGACAACTAGCTTACATTTGTAATCCACATAAGATTTCCGCATATTGACTTGAATAAAAGACATAAAGATTAGTATTAGTGCATTATTTAATAAATTAAATGTTTTCTATGAAAGGGGAAAGAGGATTTGAAGCTAGATAAAAAGAATTTGGTAAGAAGATTTATATTTATTATATCTATTATGTTAATAACATTTGTAACTGTATCTTGTACTTCTAAGAATGACAAGGACCAGCTAGAGGAGGTAGAGGTGGATACTAGTAAGGATAATGTTAAGGATGATGTAGAAGAAGTTTCAGAGAAAGAACCTTCAGAGGTTGAAAGGATTACTGTAGACGATAAGGGATTAGATTCTGAAGGAAGAATTGTTGCATATTTTGCCTCACCAGTAATTGGGGAGGAAGTTGATGAGATATGGGATATAGGAGAAGAGGTTACTCCACAGTTTAGTTCTGCTGATTTTGATACCAGTGCCACATTTAAGGTTTTATGGGACGATAACTCCTTATATGTTTTAGCTAAAGTTAAAGATTCCGAATTAACAGTAGCATCAGACACTCCATATATGCAGGATTCAGTGGAAATATTCTTGGATGAAAATAACGATAAAACAGTTGATTATGGTCCAGATGATTTACATTTAAGGGTTAATTATGAAAACCTTAGAACTGCAGATTCAGGAAGCCTAGATGGTTTTTACACAAGTGCAATCAAGAATAATGATGGATACACAATTGCATTAAGGGTACCCTTACAAAAGTCACACTCTAATGGGGACGTATTAGGGCTTGAGTTACAGGTAAATGAAGCAAAAGCTTCTAATAGATTAGGTACAATTAATGTGTTTGACTCAACAGACAGTGCCTGGAGTGATACTTCCAAGTTTGGTGAACTTATATTAACAGGAAAGACTGATGATAGAGAAAGTGGAATAAACCCATATGATCTTCTTAGTCTAATTGATAACAGCAGAAATATGGACTTAACAATATATAAGAACACAGACTTATTATTTGATGCTATTAGCCATATAGAAGATGTTCTTAAGAATGACGGAATTAGTCAAAAGGAAATAAATGACCAATACGATTATTTACTTAAAACAATAGATAAATTAGAATTATCCGATGAAGCAGCTAATGAGAAGATCTTTCAGGTCCTTCCTAGTGAATATAGATCTCTAAGTGAAGAACAAGGGACTATTGAGACTCTTAAATATACTACAGGTAACTTATCTGATGGTACAGATGATAAAAAGTTACATGTATATCTTCCATTTGGATATAATGAATCTGATACTAGCACTAAATATAATGTATTATATCTAATGCATGGTGGCGGAGAGAATGAAGACCTTTTATTTGGTGGACCAGGACAGGATAAGGAATTAAAGAAGATTATAGACAATATGATTGCTAATGGTGATATTGATCCCCTTATTGTTGTAACACCAACATTTAATGGTGGGAAAAATGATGCCACCCTCTTTTATGATGAATTAATTAAGGATGTAGTTCCTCTTGTGGAAACTAAATATAATACCTTTGTTGAAGCAGGAGATTTAGATGATTTAAAGGCAACTAGAGAGCATAGAGCCTTTGGCGGATTTTCTATGGGTG
>CAYOAJ010000177.1:0-4075 GCA_964401895.1 uncultured Herbinix sp. | reverse complement strand
GATGCCGGCTGGGGTTTATATCGACATCAAGATGAAGACTAAATAAGTAAAATATTAATAATGAAAATCCTTAGGGTAATATATTGAATATATATGAACCATCTAGGATGATTGCACATTAGGTGTAATCCGCTGTAGATTAAATAGGAGGTAAATGAATGAAGAAAGCAATATTAGCTACAAAGGTTGGGATGACCCAAATCTTTGATGAAAACGGTAGATTTATTCCAGTAACCGTACTGCAAGCTGGTCCTAACTATGTAACACAAGTTAAGACAGTTGAAAACGATGGATATTCAGCAGTTCAAATTGGATATGATGACATTAGAGAAAAACTAGTGAGAGAACCACAAAAAGGACATTTTGCAAAAGCAGGTGTTGAGAATAAAAGGTATCTTAAAGAGTTTAGATTTGACGATGCAGAGGATTATGAATTAGGGCAAGAGATAAAGGCAGATATTTTCGCGGAAGGCGATAGAGTAGATGCTACTGCTACATCCAAAGGTAAAGGTTTTCAAGGTGTTATTAAGAGACATGGATTATCAACAGGACCTGCAAGTCACGGTTCCAAGTTCCATAGACATGGTGGCGCACAAGCTGGTGCTTCAGACCCTGGTAAAGTGTTCAAGGGTAAAAAGATGGCTGGACAAATGGGTGGCGAGAAAGTTACTATTCAGAATCTAGACGTAGTAAGAGTAGATGCTGAAAAGAATCTTATCTTGGTTAAGGGTGCTGTGCCTGGACCTAAGAAATCTTTGGTTTTATTAAGAGAAACAGTAAAGTCAAACTAGTTCTTTGAGAAAGGAGGAACACACAGATGGCAAATGTAAGTGTATATAATATCGAAGGTAAAGAAGTTGGTTCAATAGAACTTAATGATGAAATCTTCGGAGTAGAGATAAATGAACATTTGGTTCACTTGGCAGTTGTTAGTCAACTTGCTAATAGGCGTCAAGGAACACAAAGTGCTAAGACACGCGCAGAAGTAAGAGGCGGTGGAAGAAAACCTTGGAGACAAAAGGGAACAGGTCGTGCAAGACAAGGTTCCATTAGATCTCCACAATGGAAAGGTGGAGGAGTTGTATTTGCTCCAAAGCCAAGAGATTATTCAAACAGAATGAATAAGAAGGAAAAAACAGCTGCACTAAAGTCTGCTCTGACATCTAGAGTTGAAGGACAGAAGATAATCGTATTAGACGAGCTGAGCTTTGATGAGATTAAGACTAAGAAGATGACAGAACTTCTAGGTAATTTCGAACTTGATAGAGCCTTAGTTGTTCTTGATAAGAAAGATGATAATGTGTTTATGTCAGCGAGAAATATTCCTAAAGTAAGAACAGTTTTATCAAATTCAATTAATGCATATGATATTCTAAAATATGATAATTTGATAATAACAAAGGATGCTGTAGCACAAATCGAGGAGGTGTACGCATAATGGCAGATATAAAATATTATGATGTTATTTTTGAACCTGTTGTAACAGAGAAAAGTATGAATTTAATGGGTGAGAAAAAGTACACTTTTTTAGTTCATCCAAAGGCTACAAAAAATCAGATAAAAGAAGCTGTAGAGAAGATGTTTGACGGGACTAAGGTTGCAAGTGTTAGCACAATGAATCTTCAAGGTAAAACCCGTAGACGTGGAAACACATTTGGTAAAACTGCGAAAACCAAGAAGGCGATTGTTTCATTATCAGAAGATAGTGAAGATATAGAGATTTTCTCAGGCCTATAAAAGTGTAATGTGCAGAAAATTTTGAAAGGAGTACAAAAACATGGCTATTAGAGGTTATAAACCATATACACCTGCCAGACGACATATGACCAGTTCTGATTTTCAGGAAATCACAAAGACGACTCCTGAGAAGTCTCTAGTTACTTCTATTAATAAGAAGGCTGGACGTAATAATCAGGGTAAGATAACGGTTAGACATCGTGGTGGCGGTGCTAAAAGAAAATATAGAATTATTGATTTTAAAAGAAGGAAAGATGATGTTGCAGCAAAAGTTGCAAGCATCGAATATGATCCAAATAGGACAGCTAATATAGCATTACTTCACTATGTAGATGGTGAGAAAGCATATATTCTTGCACCTAGAGGATTAAAAGTTGGAACAGAGTTAATGAATGGACCAAATGCAGAGATAAAGGTGGGTAATTGTCTACCACTTGCAAACATTCCTGTAGGTACAGGAGTTCATAATATAGAGCTTTACCCAGGTAAGGGAGGACAGCTTGTTCGATCTGCTGGAGCTGCAGCTCAACTTGTTGCTAAGGAAGGTAAATATGCAACCCTTAGACTTCCAAGTGGTGAGAGAAGAATGGTTCCAATGACATGCAGAGCAACAATTGGTCAAGTTGGTAATATTGAACATGAGTTAATTACAGTTGGTAAAGCAGGACGTAAACGTCATATGGGTATTAGACCTACAGTACGTGGTTCTGTAATGAATCCAAATGACCATCCACACGGTGGTGGTGAAGGTAAGACAGGTATTGGAATGCCTAGTCCATTATCCCCATGGGGCAAGCCAACACTTGGTTATAAGACAAGAAAGAGAAAGAACAAGTCTAATTCTCTTATAGTAAGAAGAAGAGATGGACACACGTATAAAGATTAATTTATATAAAATAGTGAGGAGGTTAGAATATGGCTCGTTCATTGAAAAAGGGACCATTTGCTGATGAACATTTACTAAAGAAGATAGATGAAATGAATAAAAGCGGCGAAAAGAAGGTTATAAAGACATGGTCACGTCGCTCTACGATATTTCCACAGATGGTAGGTCATACTATTGCAACACATGATGGTAGAAAACATGTTCCTGTATATGTAACAGAAGACATGGTAGGTCATAAGTTAGGCGAGTTCGTCGTAACAAGAACCTTTAGAGGTCATGGTAATATAGGCGGACAGGACGATAAGAGAATATCAATTTAATGCATTTGCATTGAATGGAAGGAGGTTTATCCATGGCGAAGGGACATAGATCACAGATTAAAAGAGAGCGTAATGAGGTAAAAGATCATAGAGCATCAGCTAAATTGTCATATGCTAGGATTTCTGCAAGAAAAGCAGCTTTTGTATTAGACGCCATTAGGGGTAAAGATGTACAAACTGCATTGGGCATATTGACTTATAATCCAAGATATGCTTCAAGTGTAATAAAGAAACTATTAGAATCAGCAATAGCAAATGCTGAGATTAAGAATATGGATCCTACAAAGCTTTATATTGATGAATGTTATGCAAATCAGGGTCCAATCATGAAGAGAATTAGACCGAGAGCACGTGGTAGCGCAGATCGTATAGAGAAGAGAATGTGCCATATCACAGTAGTGCTAGATGAGAGGTAAAGGAGGGCAATAATGGGTCAAAAAGTTAATCCTCATGGCTTTAGAGTCGGTGTGATTAGAGATTGGGATTCTAGATGGTATGCAGAAGCGGATTTTGCAGATAATCTTGTTGAAGATTACAAGATTAGAAAATACCTAAAGAATAAATTATATAGTTCAGGTGTTGCTAAGATAGAGATTGAAAGAGCATCTGACCGTATAAAAATCATTGTTCACACAGCTAAGCCTGGAGTTGTAATAGGTAGAGGTGGCTCAGAAATAGAGCAAACAAAAAGTGAAATTCAAAAGTTAACTGATAAGAAGATAAATATTGAGATTTTGGAAGTAAAAAAACCAGACTTAAATGCACAATTAGTTGCTGAAAACGTAGCATCACAGCTTGAGAGACGTATTTCATATAGAAGAGCTATGAAATCTTCTATGGCAAGAACCATGAGAGCAGGAGCACTAGGTATTAAATGTTCTGTATCTGGTCGTTTAAATGGAGCAGATATGGCTCGTACAGAATTCTATAACGAAGGTACAATACCACTTCAGACTTTACGTGCAGACATCGATTATGGTCAAGCAGAAGCTGATACGACATTCGGTAAGGTTGGAGTTAAGGTATGGATTTATCATGGAGAAATACTTCCTACGAAAGGAAATAAAAAGGAAGGGAGCGATAAATAATGTTAATGCCTAAGAGAGTCAAATTTCGTAAGCAATTCCGTGGA
>CAYOAJ010000176.1:0-4104 GCA_964401895.1 uncultured Herbinix sp. | reverse complement strand
AAAGCGTTGGCAGATGCAGCTCGTGAAGCTGGTCTGAAATTCTAAGTAAGGAGGATAATTAATGAGACAAACTAAAATTGATGCTAATAAGATAGATAAAGAGTCATTAGAAGATAGAGTAGTGTCAATAAAACGTGTTACTAAGGTTGTAAAAGGTGGACGTAACTTTAGATTTACAGCTTTAGTAGTTGTTGGTGACAATAATGGATTAGTTGGTGTTGGTCTTGGTAAGGCAACAGAAATTCCTGAAGCAATTCGTAAAGGGAAAGAAGATGCTACTAAGAATCTAATCAGGGTACCCCTTGATGAAAACAACAGTATACCCCATGACTTTGTGGGTAAGTTTGGTGGCGCTCATGTACTACTTAAGCGTGCTCCAGATGGTACTGGTGTAATTGCTGGTGGTCCTGCACGTAACGTACTAGAACTTGCAGGATATAGAAACATTCGTACAAAATCCTTAGGATCAAATAATAAACAAAATGTAGTTCTAGCAACCATTGAAGGATTAAAGCAGTTAAAGACCCCAGAACAAGTGTCAAAGCTTCGTGGAGTTCCTATTGAGAATCTTAGATAGTTAACAGTGAAGCTAATAAATTATGGAGGTATCAAGATGGCAGATAAATTAAAGATAACATTAATGAAGTCAACAATTGGTGCCATCCCAAAGCATAAGGCTACAGTTAAGGCTCTTGGTTTAACTAAGCTTAATAAAACAGTGGAAATGCCAGACAATGATGCTATAAGAGGGATGGTTAATCAAGTAAGACATTTAGTAAAAGTAGAAGAGATATAATTTTGATATAGAGGAGGTGTAGACAGATGAATTTATCCGAGTTAAAACCAGCAGAAGGTTCAAAGCAAAAGCATAATTTTAGAAAAGGCCGTGGTCATGGTTCAGGAAATGGAAAAACTGCAGGAAAAGGTCATAAAGGCCAGAAGGCACGTTCCGGTTCTCCTAGAATTGGATTCGAAGGTGGACAAATGCCACTTTACAGAAGAATTCCAAAACGTGGTTTTACAAATAGAAATCAAAAAGAAATAATAGGAGTTAATATAGAAACTTTAAATGATTTTGATGATGGTTCTACAGTAACAGTTGCTTCATTAATTGAAGCAGGAATCGTTAAAAATCCACGAGATGGTGTTAAGATTCTAGGAAATGGAGAACTTACTAAGAAGCTTGATGTTAAAGTTAATGCATATAGTAAAAGTGCAAAGGAAAAAATTGAAGCTCTTGGTGGAAATGCTGAGGTGATTTAATGTTTAAAACATTCCGAAATGCTTTTAAAGTAAAGGAAATTAGGAAAAAACTTTTATACACTTTCATAGCACTAATCATTGTTAGACTTGGAACTCTGTTACCTGCTCCAGCAATAAACAGAGAATTTACCAAAAGCTTTTTTGAGAGCATCAACCTTGGCTTTTTTGGTAACCTTACTGGTGGTGCATTTAACAAAATGTCGATTTTTGCACTTAGTATTTCACCATACATTACAGCGTCTATTATTATGCAACTTCTTACAATTGTAATTCCAGCTTTAGAGGAATTACAGAAAGAAGGGGAAGATGGACGAAAAAAGATAAATAATCTAACTCGTTATATAGCTGTTGGATTTGCTGCTTTAGAGGCACTTGCTTTAGCGATTGGTTTTGGTAACCAAGGTGCTTTGGAGAATGGTATTACATTTACTAACGTAGTACTTATCGTTGCATCTTTTACTGCAGGTTCTACATTTCTAATGTGGCTTGGTGAAAAAATCACAAAGAATGGTGTTGGTAATGGTATATCAATTATACTTTTAATTAATATCGTTTCTACAATGCCTGCAGACTTTATAACTCTATTCAATAGATTTATTAAGGGTAAACCAATAGCTAATAGTATTTTAGCGGTTGTAATTATTACTGCTGTAATATTATTTACAATAGTATTTGTTGTTTTACTACAGGATGGACAAAGAAAAGTACCTGTGCAGTATGCTAAGAAGGTACAAGGTAGGAGAATGCTTGGTGGACAAAGCTCCCATATACCAATTAAAGTTAACACCTCAGGTGTAATTCCAGTTATTTTTGCATCATCCTTAATGTCTTTACCTATAGTTGTAGCATCATTTGTAGGTGTATATCCAGACAGAACTACTATTGGAAGAAAGATACTTAAGGTATTAGATCAAGGTAGCTGGCTAAGAATCAATTTTACAAACTTTGATTTTGGTGAATTCAAATATTCTATTGGATTACTTATATACATTGTGCTTATTATATTCTTTGCTTATTTCTATACTTCAATTACTTTTAATCCAATTGAAATAGCAAACAATTTGAAGAAGCAAGGTGGATTTATTCCAGGAATTAGACCAGGTAAACCAACATCTGATTACCTAGGAAAGGTACTTAATCGTATTATATTTATAGGAGCTATAGGGTTAATTATCGTTTCCGTAATTCCTATGTTCTTCTCAGGAGCATTTAATGCACAAGTAAGTTTTGGTGGTACATCACTAATAATTATAGTTGGTGTTATTATTGAGACACTTAAGCAGATAGAATCAATGTTATTGGTAAGGCATTATAAAGGATTTTTGAGTGATTAATGAAAAATATACTAGTAGATAAAAAATTTCCTCTTTGGTTTTAGCGTGAGACATTCCTGTAGTATGCAGGGATTTCTCACAAGGAAATTAAACAAGTAATTCTACTAGAAATTGTTTTGGAGGGATACTGAGTATGAAGATAGTTATACTAGGAGCACCAGGTGCTGGTAAAGGTACCCAGGCTAGTAAAATTTCAGACAAATACAAGATTCCACATATTTCTACAGGTGAGATTTTGAGAGACAATATAAAGAATGAAACAGAATTAGGTAAAACAGCTAAAGGTTATATGGATAAAGGTAGTTTGGTGCCAGATGAGATTGTATTAGACGTGATTGTAGATCGATTAGAAGAATCAGACTGCGAGAATGGTTATGTACTTGATGGATTTCCAAGGACTATAGTACAGGCTAAGGCATTAGATGAGATGCTAGCAGCTGCTGGCAATAAACTTGAAAGAATAATTGACGTTAATGTTCCAGATTCAAGTATTGTGGATCGGATGTCAGGAAGACGAGTGTGTCCTAATTGTGGTGCTACTTATCATCTTGTTTCCAAGCCTCCTAAAGAGGAAGGAATATGTGATGAATGTGGCAGTAAATTGGAACTGCGGGATGATGACGCTGAAGAAACTGTGATGAAGAGATTGAAGGTTTATCATGATCAGACAGAACCTTTAATTGAATACTACAGTAGTAAGAATATTCTTAGTAGAGTAGATGGAACGAAGGATATAGACCAAGTATTTGATGAAATAGTAGGTATTTTAGGATAAGGAGATGTGTTATAATGGCAATCATTATTAAGTCAGAAAGTGAAATACAATTAATGAGAGAGTCTGGCAAGATCCTTGCAGAAGTATTAGCCCAAGTTGAAGAGCTTATTCAACCAGGTATCTCCACCTATGAGATTGATAGGAAATGTGCAGAATTTATAGAAGCTCATGGTTGTACTCCATCTTTTCTTAATTATAATGGTTTCCCGGCTTCAATATGTACTTCTATAAATGATGAAGTAGTTCATGGAATACCTAACAAAGACAAAATCCTAGGATACGGAGATATAATTAGTCTAGATTGCGGTGTAATCCACAAGGGTTTTCACTCAGATGCTGCTAGAACTTTACCAGTAGGAGAAATCTCTGACCAAGCACAAGAATTAATTGATGTTACAAAGCAAAGTTTTTTTGAAGGAATAAGATTTGCTAAAGAGGGTCATCGTTTATTTGAGATTTCTGCAGCAATTCAAGGATATGTGGAACCTTTTGGGTTTTCAGTTGTAAGGGATTTGGTGGGGCATGGAGTTGGTCGAGATCTTCATGAAGAACCGCAGATACCAAATTTCAAGCAGAGAATGAGAGGTCCAAGGCTACAGGCAGGAATGACCTTAGCCATAGAGCCTATGATAAATGAAGGAAGATATGATGTAAATTGGGCAGATGATGATTGGACAGTTCTTACAGCTGATGGTTCATTATCGGCTCACTATGAAAATACTGTGCTGATAA
>CAYOAJ010000175.1:0-4137 GCA_964401895.1 uncultured Herbinix sp. | reverse complement strand
GATAGTAGTGTGCAGGAAGCATCTCAGAGTGAGTATAAACATCTACACCTGTACCTTTAGTCTGCTCTAATAATTGTTCTAAGTCTTTAAGGTCATGACCAGAAATTAGGATTCCTGGTTTATTACCTACACCGATATCAACTTTTGTAATTTCAGGATTTCCATATGTTCCTGTATTAGCAGAGTCTAGAAGAGCCATTCCGTCAACTCCTGCCTTACCTGTTTCAAGAGTAAGAGCAACAAGTTCATCAACAGTTAAGGAATCATCTAGAAGTTTTGCTAAAGTGTCTTGCATAAATGTATTAACTTCTTCACTGTCATAATTTAATTCGTTAGCATGCTTCATATATGCAGCTAGACCTTTAAGTCCATAAGTAGTTAGTTCTCTAAGACTTCTAATGTCTTCATTTTCAGTAGCAAGAACACCTACTGTATTAGAAATAGACTTTGCATCAAGTTCCTCTTTTGTAGATGCAGTCCACAGAGCAGCTTCAGGAAGATTAGATGAGTTATTAACCTTGTCTAATAATTCGTCTTTGAATTTTAAAGTCTCAAGAACTCTTTCATAGAATACTTGGTCATCAAAGTTAGCGTTAGTTATAGTTGTAAATAAATTAATGGTTACATAATGATTTACTATAGGTGAGATTTCCTCTCCTTGATCTCTAAGGGCAGTAGTAACAGCACTTAGTCCTTTAGTAACATAAACTAGTAAATCTTGCATTCTTGATAAATCTGGTGATTTCCCACATACCCCAAAACGGTCACAGCCAGTGTTACCTGCTGTTTCTTGGCATTGGTAACAAAACATCTTGTAGTCCATTATACATTCTCCTTTTCTATTAATTAATAAAGTAAATTTTCTTATTGACTTTTTGATTATGTAGTAAGTATAATACAAGTGAAAAGGAAAAAGTGTAGCCGTGGCTACAGGAAATAAATTATTTTCAATATTTATTTAATTATAAAAATTAATAGAGAAAGGGTAGGTAAATGGAAAAATATTATAAGGTTTTGAATAAATGTGTTTTATTTAGAGATATAAAGAAGAACGAATTAGGATGCTTAATGTCTTGCCTTGGAACTAAGGTTAGAGAGTATAAGTCAGGGCAATACATTTTCTTAGCAGGAGATAAATTGAATTATATAGAAGTTGCCCTTTCAGGACTGGCTGAGGTGATTAAGGAAAACTTAGCAGGGAATAAGCATATAATTGCAATGCTACAACCCTCAGATTTATTTGCAGAAGGGATAGTTTGTACAGAAAGTAGGATATCCCCTGTGACTGTTAGGGCAAAGCAGGATATGGAGGTTCTATTAATACCCTATGAAAAGATAGTTAGAACCTGTGGGAGAAGCTGCACATATCATATTAGATTAATACAAAATATGATGGTAGTTCTAGGAGAAAAGAATTCAAGGCTCAATGAGAAGATAGAGCTCTTAACCTTGAAGGGAATGAGAGAGAAGATAGCCAGTTACCTTGTAAATGAGATGAATGATAGGAAAAAAAATTCTTTTGAAATAATGCTTAATAGGACTCAACTGGCTGAATACCTAAATGTTTCACGAACTTCCATGTCCAGAGAATTATCAAGGATGAAAGAAGATGGGTTAATAGATTACTCAGGTAAGAAGTTTAAGATACTAGACGAAGATAGATTGATGGAAAGTATAGGAGCTTGATAAATCTGCCTTAGCAGCTTTATCAAGCTCCTTTTAATTTTAGTCTAAAACTACTGGAACCTTCTCTATTATCTTTACTTCTTCAGGAGATACCCTGCAACGGTAGGCCAGTATCTCTACACCTGCCCTAGCTGCATCATTTAACTTTTCTGAAAAGGCTGGATCTGTCTTAGTATTAGGGGTGAAGCCATTGACATCTTCTATCTGAATAACAAAGAGGATGACAGCCTTGTAACCATTATCAACAGCATGGATTAATTCATCTATATGCTTTCTTCCCCTTGCAGTTGGTGCATCGGGAAAGTATGTCCACCCATCTTCTTCAAGGGTAACCCCTTTCACTTCTACAAAACAAATATCCTGATTAGATAGAGGAGCAGAAGATTGATCCACCTTTTTTCTTAGCTGTAAATCAAACCTGCTGTTTTCATAGGTTACTTCCTTTTTTATTTCTGAATATTCATTAAGCTCGTCTATCACCTTGCTCTCAATAGCTTCAAAAGCTAAGGCGTTAGGAAGTTGTGAATCAACGGAGATCCATTTACCATTCTTCATAACCATTCTTAATTCATATTGAGTCTTACGGTGTTTGCCTGATTCATAAGACAGCATTACCTTGGTATTGGGGGTTAGAAGTTCCTTCATTCTTCCCGTATTGGGAACATGGCATATTACTTCTTTCCCTTCTATATCTATATGTGCTATGAAACGGTTAGGCCTTTTTATAAAGGTTCCAAACCGCATATCGTAGTTGAAGATCATTGTAAATCCTTTCTTGTATAATACCCATAATAAACTTTTTACATGACTTTTTTATAATTTTAGTTTCATACAAAATAATATGACTAATAGCTAGTAATGTCAAATTCAATCTCATACTTTATAGTTTTAAAAGATTAGATATAATATTGAATTAAAATGAATAACTTTTATATTCTTGGAGAATATAGTTTTGAGGTGATTTCTTATGAATATAATATGGCAAGAAAAAGGAAGCTTTGAAAAGTTAGGACAAGAGGAAGGGAAATCCTTATGGGGTCAAGAAGAGACATCTAAGAATTCCAAGGGAAAGATAAAAGGTAAGCTTCAAGAGAAAATTGAAACAGAGGTAGTTGTAATTGGTGCAGGCCTAGCAGGAGTCCTTATTGCATATCATTTGCAAGAAGAAGGGGTCCCTGTTGTTGTGTTGGAAAGCAACAAAGCTGGAGGTGGAATAACAAAGAAGACTACAGCTAAGATAAGTTCACAGCATGGCTTAATATATAGAAAACTTTTATTATATAGTGGTGAGAAAAAAGCCCGCCTATATGCAAAAGCAAATCAAGATGCCATTAGTAGATATGAAGAAATCATTACAAGTCTTAATATTGATTGTGATTATGAAGTCCTTCCTAGTTATGTCTATAGCCTTAATAATGAATCAAAAATTCGTAAAGAGGTGGATGCAGCAAGGAGATTAGGGCTTCCTGCTACATTTACCTTAGATACAAGTCTGCCTTTTAAGGTGAAAGGGGCAGTAAGATTTGATAAGCAGGCACAATTCCACCCTATAAAGTTCTTAAATGTTTTAGCAGAAAAGCTTACTATATATGAAAATACAAGGATTAGTAAGATATATGATAATGGTTTAATTGAAACTGATAAAGGAAGTGTAAAAGCTAAAAAAATAGTAATTGCTAGCCACTATCCCTTTATTAATGTACCTGGCTACTACTTTCTGAAACTTCATCAAGAAAGGGTTTATCTTACCGCATTAAAATGGTCCAAGTCAGATATGTATAAACTTGATGGAATGTATCTGGATGAAAATAAACATGGCTATACATTTAGAAATCATAAGGACTATATGATATTCGGAGGTGCTTATCACAGAACAGGTAAGTACCAACCTTTAGATGCTTATGTAAAATTAGAAAATGCTGCAAAAAGGTGGTTTCCAGAGTCTGAAGTAGCATATGCTTGGTCCAACCAGGACTGCATGACCCCAGATTCCATTCCATATATAGGTCAGTATTCTACTAAAACTCCAAACATTTATGTTGCAACAGGATTTAACAAGTGGGGAATGACAGGATCTATGGTTGCGGCAAATATATTAAAAGAATTAATAATGGGTAAGAAAAGTCCTTATGAGAAGGTATATAAGCCTAGAAGATTAATGTTATCTGGAGGTAAGGTATTTGCACAGGATGCAGCAATAGTAACAATAAGCTTATTAGCCGAGCGCCTTAGAATATCCCATGACCAGATAGAGCAAATTAACAAGGAAGGGGCGGGAGTAATAAAGCATAAGGGTCAGAGAGTTGGTGTATATCGTGATAAAGATGATAAATATTACTATGTATCTACTAAATGTCCACATCTTGGTTGTAAGTTAGAATGGAATCAAAATGAAAAAACATGGGATTGTCCTTGCCATGGTTCTAGATTCGATTATAAAGGAAAGTTAAT
>CAYOAJ010000174.1:0-4138 GCA_964401895.1 uncultured Herbinix sp. | reverse complement strand
CAGATTATATAGCACAGATGTAGGACTATTAGTCACTCTAATGTTTAAGGATAAAATCTTTACTGAGAATGTAATCTATAAAAAAATATTGAGTAATAAACTACCTACAAACTTAGGCATAGTCTATGAAAATGCTGTAGCACAGATATTAGCCACTAAAGGACATAAGTTGTATTATCATACTTACTATGATAGGGTTCAAAAAAGGAATTATGAAATAGATTTTATAATTTCTAAAGGGAATAAGATAGCTCCAATAGAAGTCAAATCATCACCAAGTTATAAAAGCCATAAGTCTCTTGATATGTTTTATGATAAGTATCGTGATAAAATTTCAGAAAAAATTGTAATACACACAAAAGATCTATCGTATGAAGAAGCTACATTATATTTGCCTATTTATTTGACGATATTTTTATAATATATAAAGAAAATATAAAAAATGCAAACCAGATTTACTCTAGTTTGCATTACTTAAACTTTACATTTTTATAATTTAAAACATCTTACATTGCGAAAGAATATAAATAAGAATTTTAACAACTATTTGAAGCCCTCAGTACTTAGCTTGTGTCTTATACAAGCTTATGTACTGCTAGGTGCTTCAACTAAGCGAGAGCGTGTTGTTAAAAACTTATTTATATTCTACTCCCACTCAATCGTCGCTGGTGGTTTCCCAGTAACGTCATAACATACCCTATTCACATGGTCTACTTCATTAACAATACGGGTTGATACCTTGCCAAGGACATCCCATGGGATTTGAGCAAACTCTGCGCTCATAAAGTCTATGGTTTTTACTGCTCTTAGGGCTACTGTGTAGTCGTATGTTCTTTTACCATCAGTAACGCCTACGCTCTTAATATTAGTAAGAACAGCAAAGCATTGTGAGATTTCCTTATCTAATCCTGCAAGAGAAAGTTCTCCCCTAAAGATATGGTCAGCCTCTTGGACTATAGCAATTTTCTCAGGAGTAATATCTCCAATAATTCTTATAGCTAGTCCAGGTCCAGGGAAGGGTTGACGGTTTACAAGGGAGGCAGGAAGTCCTAGCTCTAATCCGACCTTTCTTACCTCATCTTTGAAAAGACTGCTCAAAGGCTCAATTATTTCCTTAAAGTCAACATGGTCAGGAAGGCCTCCAACATTATGATGGCTTTTAACCATATCACCGCCTACACCACTTTCTATTAGGTCAGGATAGATGGTTCCTTGAACTAGATAGTCAACCTTGCCGATCTTTTTAGCTTCTTCTTCAAAGACACGGATAAATTCTTCACCAATAATCTTACGTTTTTCTTCTGGGTCAGTAACACCAGCTAATTTATTATAAAAACGTTCTTGGGCATTTACACGGATAAAATTAAGGTCAAATTTCTTTGAGAAGATTTTTTCTACTTCATCTCCTTCATTCTTACGAAGAAGGCCATGATCCACGAAGATGCAAGTAAGTTGCTTACCTACAGCCTTACTAATCATAACAGCAGCAACAGATGAGTCAACTCCACCACTTAAGCCACAAAGAACTTTCTTATCCCCAATTTTATCTTTTAAGTTCTCTATAGCTTCCTTAGTAAATGCTTCAACAGTCCAATCTTTGGAACAAGAGCAAGTATCATAAAGGAAGTTTTGAATTGTATTCATTTCAGGAAGGGTTTCTCCTTGGTCTCTAAGGTCAAGTATGGGAAGGTCTAAGGTAGATATATTAGATTCCGCAGAAGAAATGTCTTTCTGGCTTATATTGGGTGAATTACCTGTCAAAATAAAACCTTTTGGCTTTTTATCTTTAATTTTATCAACATCTGTGTTATACGGGATAATCTCACAGTAAACATTACTTTCTCTGACTTTCCTAGCTAATATTTGATTGTTATGGTTTCCAAAGTCAAGTATAAGAACTACTTCTTTCTCCATTGTGTATCCTCCTTTAATAATTAATTATGGTCTAGCTTAATCTTCATCTTCATCTAGATCAAGATTGGCATTGTGGCCTTTGGCAGCACGTTTACGGTTTCTAACTTTTCTAGCATTGTATTCTTTGTCATCATATATAAAAATATCTGTTTTTGGTTCTACAGCTGTTGAATAAACAACAAAATCGCCTTTTTCTAGGTTAATTCCTTTGACGCCCCTACTATTTCTTTTCTGTTCTGAAACTTCTTCGAGAGGAAATCCTAAGGATAGACCTTGGCCTGTAAGTATTATTACTTTAAAGTCTCCTGCTAGTATATTACTAGCCGAGAGAGTAGTAACTCCAACTAGCTTGTCTCCATCAGCTAGTCTTGTTGCAAGTAATTTTGTTCGATTGGTTTCAAATTCTATTCCTGAAACTAGTTTTACATAACCTTTCTCTGTAGCAAAGAAAAGTTGAGATTCAAATAATTCTTCAAATGACATATATGAGATTATGCTTTCTTGATCAATATCACATAGGGTTTGGATTAAGACACCTTTATCTCTCACCCGTACTTTCGGTATGTCTTCGGCTTTTATCTGATAGAGATTACCCTCGGCAGTAAAGCAACAGAGTTTGTCTGTATTTTTCATTTCTATTATGTGGTCATACTCATTTAAACTTTCCTCTGCTGTTCGCGAGTAGCTAGCCTCATCTATGGATTTAACATATCCAAACTTATCGATTAGGACATATAAGTCTTCCTCTATTATCTCTACAACATAATCCTCTGTTTCCACGTTAGTAAGCTTGGTCATACGAGGTCTATTGAATTGCTTCCTGTATTCTCTTAAACGGTTCTTTATTACTTTATATAATTCCTTATCATTAGAAAGAATGTTTTTATATTCCTCTATGCTTGTCTCAAGACTTTGACCTTCTTCTTTAAGTTTAATTATTTCTAGGCCAATTAATTTGGAAAGTTGCATGGATAGGATAGCGTCAGCTTGTCTCTCTGTAAAATTCAAAGTAGAAGCTATTTTTTCAGATTCCTTTGATTTGAATTTGATGTCTTTAGTTATACCATTAATTAAACAATCTTTTGCTTGTTTAACGGATTTACTTCCTCTTAATATTTCTATTATTAAGTCGATAAGGTCAGTTGCTTTAATAAGGCCATCTACAACTTCAAGTCTTTTTTCGGCTCTTTCAAGAAGGTGTTCATATTCCTTGGTATAAAGCTCCTTTTGAAAGTCTACAAATTCTCCAATCATACTTTTTAGATTAAATATTATTGGCTGATTATCTTTAATTGCTAGAAGCCTAGCCGAATAGGTGTCTTCCAAAGAAGATCTTTTATATAGGCCATTTAAAAGGTTGTCAATGTCACGGTCCTTTTTAACTTCGATTACAATACGAATTCCATCTTTAGAAGACTCATCTCTAACATCGTGCATTTCTTCAAATATCTTTTCATTTAGGAGGGTTGCCAGGTCTTCTACAAGTTTTGTTTTATTTCCTGCAACTGTATATGGAATCTCGGTAATAATAATATTTGTTCGGCCAGCTGTACCTTTCTCTAGTTCAATTTTAGACCTAATGCGAACTCTTCCTTCTCCTGTTTCGTAAATCTTAGACATTTCTTCTTGATTAATTATAGTGCCACCTGTTGGAAAATCAGGAGCAGGTATGTGTTTCATTAAAGTCTTAGTTGTTATGTTGGGGTTGTCTATATAGGCGATAACACCGTCAATAACTTCTTTAGGATTGTGGGGAGGGATATTAGTAGACATACCTACGGCTATACCGGTTGTACCATTAATAAGTAGGTTTGGTATCATTGCAGGTAATACTACTGGTTCCCTTTCACTATCATCAAAGTTTGGTTGGAAATCAACTAACCCTTTATCTAGATTGCCTAAAAGGCTGGTTGCAGCAGGGGACAATCTAGCTTCAGTGTAACGCATGGCTGCAGCTCCATCACCGTCTATAGAACCAAAGTTACCATGTCCATCTACCAGAGGAAGCATTAGGGAATAGTCCTCTGACATATGTACCAGTGAATCGTAGATAGATGTATCACCGTGGGGGTGGTATTTACCCATGGTGTCACCGACGATACGGGCGGATTTTCTATGAGGCTTATCAGGATTAAGTCCTAACTCCAACATGGAGAAAAGTATTCTTCTTTGAACTGGTTTTAAACCATCTCGAACATCAGGCAAAGCTCTTGATACAATTACA
>CAYOAJ010000173.1:0-4180 GCA_964401895.1 uncultured Herbinix sp. | reverse complement strand
CACCCAGTGGATTGTGTTGATCCATAAACTGTGACAACTGTGAACTTCCAAAGAATTCTTTCACAGATGCTGTAACTGGTTTTATGTTAATTAAGGATTGGGGAGTAACTGAATCCAAATCTTGCGTGGTCATTCTTTCCTTAACAACACGCTCCATTCTTGACAAACCAATACGATATTGGTTTTGCAACAATTCCCCTACCCCTCTAATTCTTCTATTTCCTAAATGATCTATGTCATCTATATTCCCTATATTGTATTCAATATTTATGTTATAACTTATCGAAGCTAACATATCTTCTTTAGTTATATGCTTAGGAATAAGTTTATTAATGTTCTTTTGTATAGCTTCCTTGATATCATCCATCTCAGTATTTTCTTCTAGAATCTTTATCAGTTCTGGATAATAAACATTCTCTGTTATACCAAGTTCCTTCTTATCTATATCAGGTAAATGATAGGATATATCAACTGCCATATTAGAAAGTACCTTAACATTACGTTCTTCTGTCTGTACAGTTACAGATTGCACACCTGTATTCTGTATTTGAATAGCTAGCTCTTCATTAATCTCAGTTCCAGCTTCAAAAACTTCTCCAGTAGAAGAATCTACAACATCTTCCGCTAGTACAAAACCAACTATACGATTCTTGTAATGAAGTTTCTTATTAAATTTATACCTACCTACTTTAGCAAGATCATATCTTCTTGCATCAAAAAACATATTGTCAAGTAGGGATTGAGCATTTTCCACAGCTAATGGCTCTCCTGGTCGTAATTTTTTATACAACTCAAGAAGACCTGCCTCGTAGCTACCAGACGGGTCGTTTGCTGTGCTTGGGTCTTTTGCAAGACTTGCTATTATCTTCGGTTCATCTTCACCAAATAACTCTTTAATTTCTTCATTGGTTCCATAACCCAAAGCTCTTATAAATGTTGTAATTGGAATTTTACGATTTCTGTCTACCCTAACATGAAAGACATCCTTAGAATCAGTTGAATATTCCAACCATGCTCCTCTATTGGGTATAACAGTTGCAGAAAATAATTTTTTACCTACTTTATCATAATCAGTTGAATAATATATGCCAGGGGAACGTACTAGCTGACTGACAATAACTCTCTCTGCTCCATTAATAACAAATGTTCCTGTCTCTGTCATTAATGGTAAATCTCCCATGAAGATGTCATGTTCATTAATTTCACTGCTTTCCTTATTAAAAAGTCTAACCTTTACTTTTAAAGGTGCAGCATAAGTTGCATCACGTTCCTTGCATTCTTCAATGGTATATTTAATTTCATCCTCACATACTTTGAATTTAATAAATTCCAAGCTAAGGTTTCTGGCATAATCTGTTATAGGAGAAATGTCGTCTAACACTTCTTTTAAACCCACATCTAGAAACCATTGATAGGAATCTTTCTGAACTTCAATGAGACTAGGCATCTCCAAAACTTCTTTTTGTCTGGAGAAACTCATTCTGGTGTTATTACCAAGCTTTACTGGATGCATCTTGACTTTATCCATTGACGTTTCACCCCTTGAATTTATTAAGTTAATATTACTAGAAAAAACTTTTCTTTTTTAAGAATTTATGATATAATATAGTTATATATCCTTACATTCTCACAATAGTGCAACTTTCATATTACCATAATTACTTAAAGCTGTCAACTTTTTTTGACTTTAAATTTATTACATTTTTATGCATATTTCAAGATAAAAGTTTATTATTTTTACATATTTCACAAATTTTATAGGACATAAGATGAAAATCGCTAGCTAAATCAGCCAGCGATTTTTTTCTTATGTTTTATGTTATTTTAATTACTATTTTATTATTTTAAAGTAACTACAGCGCCTTCTGCTTCAAGTTTAGCCTTAACCTCTTCTGCTTCTTCCTTAGATACAGCTTCTTTTACTGCCTTTGGAGCGCTATCAACAAGATCTTTTGCATCCTTTAATCCTAAGCTAGTAATTTCACGAACTGCTTTGATAACTTTAACTTTATTAGGACCAACTTCTGTAAGCTCAACATCAAATTCTGATTTTTCTTCTGCTCCACCTGCTCCATCACCAGCTGCTGCTACTACAACACCTGCTGCTGCTGAAACACCAAATTCCTCTTCACATGCTTCTACTAATTCATTTAACTCTGTAATAGTAAGTTCTTTAATTGCATCAATAAATTCTTGAGTTGTCATTCTTTCTTACCTCCATAATATATAATTTCGTTTTATTTTTATTTTTTGTAAATTAAGCCGCTTCTTCTTTTTGTTCAGCGATTTGTTTAAGCACACGAGCCAAATTGGATATTGGAGCCTGTAGGCTTCCAAGTAATTTGGATAGTAGCTCATCTCTTGAAGGAATGGATGCAATAGCCTTAATTCCTTCAGTATCATAGTAAACACCATCAACTATTCCAGACCTGAATTCTAATGCTGGCATAGTCTTAGATGCTTTCTGTATTACTCTTGCTGCTACTGTTTCATCTTCTTTAGAAAATGCAACTGCAGTAGGCCCCGCTAAATCTTTAGTAATTTCTTCATATTCTGTACCCTTAAAAGCAAGATTTAACATTGTGTTTTTGTAAACCTTGTAAATAACACCTTCTTCTCTTAACTTTGAACGAAGCTCTGTATCTTGAGCAACAGTAAGCCCACGATAATCTATTAGAACAATTGATTTTGCTTCATCTGCATAAGCTTTAATTTCGTCAATTACTGGTTGCTTTAATTCAACTTTTGCCATGGTGACACCTCCTTATATAATAGTAAAAAACCTCTCCTACCGAAGCAGAAAGAGGTTTATATTATCATCAATTATAACATTATCATATTATAAAGGATTATTATATAACCAACTTATCCTCGGTAGGCGGAAAATGAATCACTTACACCTTTCGGCACCTACTGTCTTCGGCAGTTTTTTATAACATAGAGAAGTTTATCATATGCTTCTCTATTATGTCAATATATATTTTATTAAAATTAAAATCTATTGTTTTTCATATTGTGATGAGTTAATTCTAACACCAGGTCCCATAGTTGAAGCTAATGTTACATTCCTTAGATATTGACCTTTTGCTGCTGCAGGTCTCACCCTAACGATCTCACTCATCAATGTATTAAAGTTCTCTGTTAACTGTTCTTCAGAAAAAGAAGCTTTACCTATTGCTACATGAATAATATTAGATTTATCAAGCCTATATTCTATCTTACCAGCTTTAATATCTTTAACCGCTTCTCCTACATCCATTGTTACAGTACCAGCTTTAGGGTTTGGCATTAAGCCTTTAGGACCAAGTACACGCCCAAGACGTCCTACAACTCCCATCATATCTGGTGTAGCAACAACAACATCAAACTCGAACCAGTTCTCATTCTGAATCTTAGCTACATATTCATCACTACCAACATAATCTGCACCAGCTTCTTCTGCTTCAGCTATTTTTGCATCTTTTGCAAATACTAAAACACGAACTTCTTGACCAGTACCATGAGGTAGCACTACTGCACCACGAACCTGTTGGTCAGCATGACGACCGTCAACTCCAAGTCTAATATGTGCTTCGACTGTTTCATCAAAATTGGCTACTGCTGTTTTCTTAACAAGTTCAATAGCTTCTTTAGTATCATACTGAACTGTTCTATCAACTAACTTAGCAGCCTCAGTATACTTTTTACCTCTTTTCATTCTATAAACCTCCTAGTGGTATTATCGGAAGAATTTATCCTCCCACATTATTAGATTTCATATGCTTAAAGCATATTCAATTGCCTATTTTTCATAAAGTCTTTTTCATTCTTAGTCACTAACTGTAACGCCCATACTTCTAGCAGTTCCAGCAACCATTCTCATTGCTGCTTCTACAGAAGAAGCGTTCAAGTCTTTTTGCTTATACTCTGCTATCTTTTTAAGATCTTCTTGACTTATAGAGCCAACCTTTTCCTTGTTAGGAACTCCAGAACCTGATTGTAAATTAAGAGCTTTCTTAATTAAAACTGATGCTGGTGGTGTCTTAGTAATAAAAGAAAAACTTCTGTCAGCATATACAGTGATTACCACTGGTATAAGCATTCCATCCTGGTCTGCAGTTCTTGCATTAAATTCTTTTGTGAATTGAACAATATTCACACCATGTTGTCCTAATGCTGGCCCTACCGGTGGTGCCGGTGT
>CAYOAJ010000172.1:3013-4188 GCA_964401895.1 uncultured Herbinix sp. | reverse complement strand
TTCCTTCTATCCGATTACCTTCAAGGTCTACTACTACCATATCTTCAGCTTTCATTTCTTCATATTCTACGCCACTTGGCTTAATAACTATATATCCGCTTTCACGATCAATTCCGCTAACATTTCCCCAAGTATAGGTTACAAGACCTCTTTTAGGAAGTTCCATATTAGCCTTAAATACTTGCTCTTTCAATTGCTCTAACATACAAATCCTCCATTCAATCATAAGATCTCAATATTATTTAATATTTCATAATAAAGATTAACGATATGCAATAGAGTTCCATCTTAATTCATTTTTAAGATCCCTAATATTAGTATCCTTATCAATTAATATTGCTTCTATATCCATAGCTGCAGCCCAATCACACATCTGCTCAGCAGTTAAGTCATATGAAAATGCTGTATGATGTGCTCCACCTGCTAATATCCAAGCCTCAGCACCTGTAATAAGATCAGGTTCTGGACGCCAGAATGCAGATGCAACTGGAAGCTTAGGCATATCTTCTTGTGGTAGACATTCTACATTATTAACAATTAATCTGAAACGGTTACCAAGATCAACAAGTGAAGTTGCCACTGCCTTACCTGGCTTAGATGTAAATACAAGCCTTGCAGGATCTTCCCTATCACCCATGGATAAAGGATTAACCTTAATTCCAACCTTACTTCCTGCTATAGAAGGACAAACCTCAAGCATGTGTGCTTGTAAGATACCTTCCTTACCTGGTTCCAAATGATAAGTGTAATCTTCCATAAATGAAGTTCCCTTAGCATCCTTCTTGTCTTGAGTCATAATCTTCATTAGACGAACCATTGCAGCTGTCTTCCAGTCTCCTTCACCACCAAAGCCATAGCCTTTCTCCATCAATCTTTGAATTGCAAGACCTGGAAGTTGCTCAAGACCGTATAATTCATCAAAGTTAGTAACAATAGCATGATAATTCTTTTCTTTCATAAAACGGTCAAAACCAATTTCAATTCCTGCCTGAACAGCAACATGCTTACGGAATTCCTTTGGATCTCTTCCTTCAAGAATAATATCATACTTATCATAATATTCATCAACTAATACGTCCTTATCAGCATCTGATACCTGATTAACATACTCGGCAATATCAGTTACATTATAAGCATCAATTTCCCAACCAAATTTAATCTGTGCTTCAACCT
Organism: uncultured Herbinix sp.; assembly: GCA_964401895.1. GTDB lineage: Bacteria > Bacillota > Clostridia > Lachnospirales > Lachnospiraceae > Mobilitalea. Next base: position 3,015 of record CAYOAJ010000172.1, on the reverse strand, counting down.
TG
>CAYOAJ010000172.1:0-3003 GCA_964401895.1 uncultured Herbinix sp. | reverse complement strand
TACAGCAACATTTCTCATGTTATCTCCAATACGAAGTACACGGATATTGCTACTTTCAATTACACCAATAGCTGTTGTCATCCAACTGGCTATTCTCTTCTGAACATCTTCATGCTCCCAGTAACCAGCAACAACTTTTCTTTCAATACCCATACGGCTTACCATATGGCCATATTCCCTATCACCATGGGCAGATTGATTAATATTCATAAAGTCCATGTCAATTGTGTCATATGGAATATCCCTATTAAACTGTGTATGGAAATGTAGTAGGGGTTTTCTATATTCCTTTAGACCTACTATCCAAGACTTAGCTGGGGAGAATGTATGCATCCAAGTAATAACCCCTGCACAATTTTCATCAGCATTTGCTTCATTAAATGTTTTCCTAATTGAAACACTATCGATTAGGGTTGGTTTCCATACAATCTCATATGGAAGTATACCTGATTTATTTAGACCTTCAACCATTATTTTAGAGTGTTGCTCAACTTCATTTAGAGCATCTTCTCCATATAAATCCTGTGAACCAGTTGCAAACCAAAATTGATAATTCTTTTTTTCTAACATAATAAACCTCCTCTATTTTCACATAAATATACTATTACTTACATGGTCAAAATATATAATCCACTTATAATAAACTAATTTCATTATACAAATAGCAGGGCTATTCATCAATTGCTCAATCCTACTCCTTGTAGGTAAAAGTTACTTAATCCTACTTCCGAATCTTAGCTGGTGTTACACCATACTTTTTAACAAAAATCTTATAAAAATATCCCTTGTTACGGTATCCTACTTTTTCTGCAATCTCATCAACTGTCATATCGGTTGTCTTAAGCATATGGTGGGCATTTTCAAGTCTTACATGTTGTACATATTTTAGGTAAGTCATCCCCATTTTCTCTTTAAGTATACGATTATAATAATTCTCATTGAAATTAAACTTGTCCACAAGGTCCTGAATAGTAACTGTCGCATAATTTTCATCAATATACCTTACTATCTCTTCATATACTATCCAATTCATTTTCTTACGCTGTTTTCTAGATAAGCTAAAGTCAAACTTTGTAGTAAGTATATTCAAAATACGAATTATTAGTCCTTTAGAAATATAAGAAGAAGCTCCATCATCTTTATCTAATTCATTACACATTTGTAAGAGTAAATCTTCAAATTCCTTATCACTAGAGTTTTTAGGTTTGAAGTGCAAATATTGTTTTATATCCTTTTGCTTCATTAATGCAGTACGCAAGAAATCAAGCAACTTCTCTTCTCCTATGTTATTAACCATAGCTTGATCAAACATTTCATTTGCTAGACCAATAAAAATAATAATTGTGTCTTTACTAGTAATCAAGTCTTGATGAGAGCAGTCCCTATCAATAAGGCATACCTCTCCTTTTTCAAATAAAATATCATATCCTAATATTCTTTGCTTAAACTCACCTTCTACAATATAAGCAAGTTCTATATAGTCATGGGTATGGTGCTGAGTTTTATCCCCTGGAGAAATATCACTTACATATACAAAATGATTCTCATATGGCATTATTGTTGCATGTAACTTTTGTCCCTCAGATATATTCCAGCACAAGACAAATATATCCTTCCTATTAGATAAAGGAAAGGTTTTAATGTCTACTTGGCCAATAGCATATTCAAGACACATAATCCTAAGCCCTAATTCCTCATCTTTTTCAATAGACAAGCTATCCGATGGCTTTGTTATAAGTTTGCAATATTCTGTTAAGTTCATACCTACCACCTATCTTTATAAAATAAAAGCTAGTTACCATAACTATATTATGTAAACCATTTTATCGTTTACTTTTATTTTCAATTACAAGTATATCATCATCTCTCCCAACAATAATTCGATTACACATATTTAAAAATAATCCAGTTTCAATTACACCAGAAATAGTTCTTAATTTTTCTTCTACTTCTTCTATATTCATTGGGCTACCAATATGAAGATCTGCTATATAGTTGTGGTTATCTGTAATATATACCTCTCCATCTTTTTTACGAAGTGATGGTTTTAGATTAAGCTCTTCTAGCTTTCTTAAAGTATGCTTATGTCCATATGGTAATATCTCCACTGGAAGTGGGAATTCCCCGATTGCGTCTACTTGCTTACTTGAATCCATTATCCATATAACTTCCTTGGCTGCATTTGCAACCATCTTTTCACGAAAATGAGCTCCTCCACCACCTTTAATTGCATTAAAGTCTGGATCTATTTCATCCACACCGTCAATAACCAAGTCTATTTCCTTCACATCATCAATTGATACAATAGGAATATTTAGCTCATTTGCCAGCTTTGTAGTAGAAACAGAAGTGGCAACTGCCTTAATATTTAATCCATTAGCAACCATCTGACCAACTTTATCTATCATATAATAGGCTGTTGAACCGGTTCCCAATCCTAAAATCATTCCATCTTTAATATATTCTGTAGATTTAATCCCTGCCTTTTTCTTTTGTTCCATTCTTTTACTCCTTTTCTACTTGAAATATTATTTCTCTAATAAAATCTATTATACACATATTAATGAAAGGCTTCAAGCGTTAAGAAAGTCTATCTTAAATAATACAAAAGACAGGCCGTAAGATATTTCAGCCTGTCTTCAGTATTTATAATATTATTTAATTATATTTCTATTCCTTAACTCCACCCAAAGTTAGTCCACTAATAAAATACCTTTGCAAGAAAGGATATAGGGCTACTATTGGTAGTGCTGTAAGGATCGTTGCTGCAGCACGTACAGATGTTGGTGTAACCATATTTGCTGCATGCTTCATGGCACCAGGATCACCTGACTGTTGCGAAACCGATGAAAGCAACTTCATCAACTCATATTGTAAGGTAGTATATTGTGGTGCTTGAGCGTTAAAAATCATAGTATCAAACCATGAGTTCCAATGTCCTACTGCAATAAATAATGCAACAGTAGCTAACACCGGCTTACAAAGCGGTAATATAATCCTTAT
>CAYOAJ010000171.1:0-4199 GCA_964401895.1 uncultured Herbinix sp. | reverse complement strand
GTGCTTTTAATGTGAATAACATGGAGATTATTCAGGGAATTACGGAGGCAGCTAACGAAGAGAGATCTCCTTTAATTTTGCAAGTTTCAGCAGGTGCTAGAAATTATGCAAAACATAGCTATCTTGTTAATTTAGTTAAGGCAGCTATAGAGGAGACAGATATTCCAATTGCTCTTCATCTTGACCATGGAGCTGATTTTGAAATTTGTAAGGCTTGTATTGATGGTGGATTTACTTCTGTAATGATTGATGGTTCTAGTCATAGTTTTGAGGACAACATTGCATTAACTAAGAAAGTAGTTGACTATGCTCATGACCGTGGAGTTGTGGTTGAAGGAGAACTAGGTCAATTAGCAGGTATTGAAGATGATGTTAATGTATCAGCAGAAGATGCATCTTATACCAGGCCAGAAGAAGTAGAAGAGTTCGTAGAACGTACAGGGGTTGACTCCCTAGCAATTGCAATAGGAACAAGTCATGGTGCTTTTAAGTTTAAGCCAGGCCAGAAGATTGAACTTCGCTTTGACATACTAGAAGAGATTTCAAGAAAGCTACCTAACTTCCCTATAGTACTACATGGAGCTTCTTCTGTATCACAAGAATATGTTAAAATCATTCAAGAGAATGGTGGCCAATTGCAAGATGCAATAGGGATTCCAGAAGAAATGTTAAGAAAAGCAGCTGAGATGGCAGTATGTAAGATTAACATTGACTCTGACCTTAGATTAGCATTTACTGCTGGTGTAAGAAAGCACTTTAATGATCACCCAGAACATTTTGATCCTAGACAATATCTAGCGGATGGTAGAAGTAATATTAAAGAATTAGTTAAACACAAAATTGTTAACGTACTTGGTTCATCAGGTAAAGCGTGAGAAGTTTTTAATTAAATTTTAAGTTTAGTTTATATAAAATCGAAAAACACTCCAATTATTATATGAGGAGTGTTTTTCATTTGCTAAAATTTTTATAAATAAATAAAAATCTGTTGAAAAGGTAATCTATTAAGGTTATACTTGTAATACTGTGATTTGACATTATTAGCGTTCTAGAAAGTAGGTTTTTAATTAATGTATCGTTTAATAGCACAAGATGGACGGGCTAAAAGTGGAGAATTAACTACTGTCCATGGTACTATACAAAGCCCAGTCTTTATGAATGTTGGAACAGTTGCTGCAATTAAAGGGGCCGTATCTACTAAAGATTTAGAGGATATAGGTACTCAAGTGCAGTTGTCTAATACCTATCACTTGCATCTAAGACCGGGAGACCAGATTATAAGAAAGTTAGGTGGCCTTCATAAGTTTATGAATTGGGATAAGCCTATATTAACTGATTCTGGTGGTTTTCAAGTTTACTCTTTAGCAAAACTAAGAAAAATTCAAGAAGAGGGAGTATATTTTAATTCCCATATTGATGGTAAGAAGATATTTATGGGCCCTGAGGAGAGTATGCAGATTCAGTCGAATTTAGGCTCTACAATTGCCATGGCATTTGACGAATGTCCGGCACTTCCTTCAACGAGAGAATATATGCAAGATTCTGTTGATAGAACAAGTCGCTGGTTAGTTAGGTGTAAAAAAGAAATTTCTAGACTAAATAGCTTAGAAGATACCATCAATAAAAACCAGATGCTTTTTGGAATTAATCAAGGTGGTACCTATGAAGACGTAAGGATTGAGCATGCAAAAAGGATAAGAGAATTAGATCTAGATGGTTATGCAATAGGTGGACTTGCTGTAGGTGAGAGCCATGAGGAGATGTATAGGATTCTAGATGAAACAGTTCCACACCTTCCTTTAGACAAACCTGTTTATCTTATGGGAGTTGGAACCCCGGAAAATATTCTAGAAGCAGTAGATCGAGGAGTAGATTTCTTCGATTGTGTTTATCCATCAAGAAATGGAAGGCATGGACATGCTTATACCAACTTTGGTAAAATGAATTTATTTAATGCTAGATTTCAAACAGATGATAGACCAATAGAAGAGGGTTGTGGTTGCCCTACGTGCCAAAGTTATAGCAGGGCATATATTAGACACTTATTAAAGGCCAAAGAAATGCTTGGTATGCGGCTTATGGTTCTTCATAATTTATATTTTTATAATAATATGATGAAGGAGATTCGCCAGGCAATTAGAAATAATAGATACAAGGAATATAAGAAAGAAAAGCTGGAAGGTTTTAATAGTAAAAAAGATTAATTATTAGGAGGAAACACAGATGAATCAGATGAGTCAATTTATTTTATTAACAGGTGAAACAGCTCCAGGAAATCCTATATTTGTTTTAGTATTGCAACTTGTACTAATAGGAGCACTTATGTACTTTATAATAATTCGTCCTCAGAAGAAGCAACAGAAACAGATGGATGCAATGCTTTCTGCTTTGAAGAAAGGTGATAGTGTCTTAACTTCAAGTGGATTTTATGGAGTAGTTATTGACATTATGGAGGATATTGTTATTGTAGAGTTTGGAAGCAACAGGAACTGTAGAATTCCAATGAAGAAAGACGCCATTGTAGCTTTAGAAAGTGAAGATGATGGTAAAAGTGAATAAGTAATATTTTTTGGGTTAATATTAGTTAATTTAGGCCGGCAAAACTTCTTATAAGTTAAACCGGCCTTTTTATTTATTTTGGGCTTATAATTACAGGCTCTATTTGTCTTTCATTTAGGGCTTCCTTTATAGTAGGAATAATTTTATCAAATTCTGCCACCATAGAGTTCTCTTTAACTTTGTAGTTATCTTGACCAAAAGGCACAAAGTAAATATGCTTACTATTCATTAAGGTTCCAATGTTCCTTAGATTAATTCCAAGTGCATCATTAGTTGAAACTGCAATAACAAGTGGCTTTTTATTTCGCAGGTGTCCTTTGGCTGCCATAAGAACTGAAGAATCTGTAATTCCTGTGGCAAGTTTTGCCAGGCTGTTACCACTACAGGGGGCAATTACAAAGATGTCTAAGAGTTTGCTAGGTCCAAATCTTTCACTTTCAACAATTGTAGTGTATACTTTCTTACCTGTTATCTTTTCAACCTTTTTAAGAAAATCTTTGCCGTCTCCGAATCGGCTATCTGTTTTATAGGAGCGCTCCGAAAATACAGGATATATATCGGCTCCTTCTTCTTTAAGTTTTTCCAACTGGACTATAACTTTATCAAATGTACAAAAAGAACCGGTGAGTCCAAAGCCCACCTTTTTATTTTCAAGGGTCATTTAATCACTTCTTTCATAAACATCAGTATCTCTGAAACAAGTAGGGAAGCTGATGATTTTGCTGCTACTTTCCCAGGTAGCCCTAGGCAAAGTCTAGCATTAAGCCCTAGTTTTTTAGCATAATCATAATCTACACCACCAGGGTCAGAGGCAATATCGATTATTAATACGTCATTGTTAACCAAATCCAGGCACTTTTCATCTAAAACTAATGCTGGAATTGTATTAAATATATAATCAAATGACGAAAGAATTACTTCTATATTATTAAGGGGAATGGTGTAATACCCAAACGCATTGGCATAAGCAAGAGTATCTCTTGAGCGAGCTGCAACTGTTACATTTGCATCCAAGGCTTGTAGTTTTCTAGCTAAGACTTTACCACATCGTCCATAACCTAAGATAAGACAACTGCTTTTGTGAAGGTTTGTATTAGAATTTTTTATTGCCTCCATTATGGCGCCCTCTGCTGTAGGGATTGCATTTAATATAGTGATTCTTTCATTTTTCATAAGATCAAAATATGGGATTTTTTTGTTTTCGCAAATATCTGTAATTGGTGAAGGGATATTACCAGCAAATAAGATGTGTTCCTTGTTTAGGAGATAAGCTACGTGGGCTATAGTCATATCAGATATATTATTTGATGACAATATATCTACATTATCCCTGGACATAGGGATAGGACCAATGACTAAGTTTGAGAGTGTAAATAACTCGTTTAAGGTCTGTGCTTGTATACAATTTTTATCTTTGACTTTTTCATATAAATTATAAGTTATAAGATTGTGCCCTTCTTTTAAAAAAATCTTGGCCATATATACTTGCCTTAGATCACCACCGAAGATGCCAATATTATATTTATCTTTCATTTTTACCTCCCATTTATGAACACATCAGATACATGTATACTATCTTTCTATATTGTTTATCTATATGCTTATTATATGTTTGTAAGCTTTTATTTGTGATAGGGTAA